>JACZKT010000101.1 GCA_014859905.1 Rubrivivax sp. | reverse complement strand
GCTGGACACGGCGCGGAGCGGGACAGCGATGACCCGGTTGAGAAGAAAAACCATCGCCAGCCCGAGCAGCATGGCAATGCCGCCGGCCACCACGAACACCCGGACCGATTGCTCCGCGTCATGCGCGGATTCCTCCACGGCCTTGCGCGCCTTCGCAACCGATTCGTCGCCCAGTTCTGTCGCGATGGTGCGGATGCGCAGATAGCGTTCCTGCTGGGGCCCCAGCTGAAGCGCCCGCGCCTGCTCGATCTTCCCTGCGGCGACGAGGGGCATGAGTTCGTTCTCCAGTGTCCGCGCATAGGCCTCGTTGGTGCTCGCAAGCTCCCTGATCCGCTCGACCAGGCGCGGATCGTCGGCATTGCGCACCAGCAGACTCCTGATTCCAGTGGCCATCTCCTCGCTGCGCGCATTGACCTGCTGAGTCCAGGAATTCTGCTCGGCCGATGTCGATGCAAGCATGAGGCTGAGGATTCCTGCGCGCGCCCCATTCGCGTCCGACCGCAGATTGAGCAGGCCTGTCGCATTGGCGAACTCATACTGGTAAAGACGCTTTTGCGATTCCTGGGCCGAGGTGAGGCCCCAGTAGGCCGCCGCGATGACGGTCGCGAGAAACGCGATCATCAGCCCGAAGCCGAGGAAAAGCTTGCCGCGCGTTGTCAGATCGAGAAACCATTTCATCGTCGTCTTCCTTTGCTGTTTCGCCACCTTGGGCGCCGGGACCCGGGTTTATCCGACCACCTGTTCCTGTACGACGATCTGCTCGTCGGCGAGCAGTCTCTCGGCATCGAGAATCACGGTGCGATCGGGGGTCACGCCCTTCAGGTATTCCTCGCGTATGCCGGTGAGCGTCGGCAGCGACGCCTGGATGTCGGCTACGGGAATGGTGTGCACGCCGATGATGGCGTCGGCCAGGATGCCGAAACGCATGCTGCCGGAGTCGAGGACGATCACCTTGTTGAGGTCGGTCAGCCCCTTGTCCGGCAGGTCGAAGAATTTCTTGATGTCGATGACCGACAGAATCTCGCCGCGCAGGTTGACGATGCCGAGAACGAAGGCCGGCGTACAGGGCACCGGCGTCAGTTGTTCCAGGGGATAAACGTCGCGAACATGCCGTGACTCGACTGCATAGTGCTCCTGGGCGAGCACGAATTCCAACACCTCGATGCGCTCGCCGGGCGCCTCCGCCGGCTCGGATTTCCGGCCGAGAGCCCGAGCGCGCGCCTTCAGGATGCGCCGCGTCTCTTCCTGATTCGGCAACACGGCGTTGCCGATTGCGTCGCTGGTAATCTTCAGGCGCTGCCTGACTTCGAGCCAGTCAATCCGCTCCCGTTTTTCGGCAGCAGGTGAGGCGGTCTTGTTGGTGGTCATGCTGAGTTTTCCTTTTTCTTGTTCTTGCCGCGCGCCGTGATTACAGGCCGACTGCGGGTTGCGCTCTTCTTGATCGCATCGACTCGATAATTTCCATGAGTCGGCCTGCGGTCAGGCCATCCGACTCTGGAAGAACCTCGCCCGGGGAATACGCCTGCAGCGAGGACAGGGCATTATCGAAATGCCGCCGAGCCGAACTGAGCCGCCCCAGAGACTGGTACAGATTGCCGAGCGCGTAGTGGGCGATCACGAAGTGGGGGTCGAGGTAGAGCGCGCGTGCAAGGGACTGCACGGCGGCGTTGACCTGCCCCTGTTCCTGCTCGATGGCGGACAACAGGTAATGGTGGGCCGGGTCGAGTTTGTCGGCGGCGATCGCCTTGCGGCACCACTCGGCTGCTTCACCGAGCCGTCCCTCGTTGGCGCACTTGCGCGCCACGAGACTCGGTTGATCCTGCTCCGGTAGTGGCGGCGTGCCGGCGCTGCAGGCGTCGGCGGGTGGGCTTGTTGCTGCCATGACTGCCGGAAAAACCTCCACCGCCGGCATGTTCTCTGCCGGAACAATTCCCTGGGCCAGACGCCAGGGTTCCTGCCGTGAATCAGGCACCGGAGTCAGCCCATGGCTCACGAAGCGCGGCCCCCTTGCGCTGGCATCCTTGCGGTAGAGAGTCGCGCCATCGAACTCGACGGCAGTGAAGCGGGAAAACAGGACGCTCGAAGTCTCGGCAGGGCTCACGACGAGCCACCCGCCATCAACCAGCGCGCGATGGAAATCGTCGATGACCGTCCTTGCCAGCTCGGCACTGAAGTACATCAGCACGTTGCGGCAGAAGATCACGTCCATGGCGTTCGTGTTGTTGGTGACCGAGGGATAGCTGTTGTCCGCCAGGTTGAGATAGGAAAACGCCACACGCTTTCGGATCCGCTCGTCCAGCTTGAAACGGCCGCCCCGCTGAGGCTGGAAGTAGTGGTCCTTGATCCAGCCCGGTGCGCTGCGGAACGACCATTCGCCGTACTCGCCTTCTGCCGCCTTGCGCAGGAACACCGGATTGATGTCCGTGGCATGGACCGTGACACTCCATGCGGCTTGGTCGGGGATCAGCCGATCGAGAAGCATGGCCATCGAATAGGGTTCTTCGCCTGTACAGCAGCCGGCGCTCCAGATGCGAATCCGCCGCTCCTTTCCTTCGCGGGCGCGCAGCAACGCCGGCAGGATGTGCTGCTCGAGCACTTCGAAACTTCGCTTCTCACGAAAGAAATACGTTTCGCCGACGGTGAGGCAGCTGGCCAGTATCTCGATCTCGCGGCGCGCCAGAGGCGCGGACAGGAGCCGGTGTGCGCACGATCCAGCATCCGGCATGCCGAAGGCCAACGCGGCGGCCGTGATGCCCCGCTCAAGATCGTTCCAGCGCGCGGCCGGGAAATGCAGGCCGATCCGCGCGGCAAGCAGGTCGCTGAGTTGTGAGAGGAGCGAGTCGGGAAGCGTGGGCTGCAAGCTATCCCCCCGCGTTCAGCGACATTGCACGATCAAGGGATTCGGTTTCCTCCAGGGAAAGGAAACGGTCGAGCTTGTGGATGAGAATGAGGCCGTCGCTGTGTTTCACGACGCCGTCGATGTATTCCAGCCCTGGAAGAATGGTTTCAGCGCCGGCGATATCCGGATCGGCGTATTCGAAAACTCCGCTGACGGCATCGACCACGAGCGCCACCTCTCTCTGACCTGTGTGCGCAATGACGAGCTGGTCGGTCAGCGTGATTTCCCGTTCCGGCAGGCGAAAGCGCCTGCGCATGTTGAAGGCCGGGATGACACGGCCCTCGACGTTGACGACGCCGAGAACAATTTCCGGGGCAACTGGAAGCGGCGTGAGATAGACGGCACGAACCACCCGTTCGACGAAGGACAGTGGCAACGCAACGCGCAAGTCATCAAAGCAAAGAACTGCGTACTTTGCCATGCCGATCAACCACGCAAAGACAAATGCATACCAGCTCCCGCTCAATCCAAGATGTACTCGTCGATCCCGCGCCGGCTACTGTTCTTGAAGCGGAACTTGCGCCGGCCCGTGGCCTTGCTCGACACCTTCTCGTACAGGCCGGGGAAGACCTGCTCGAACAGCTGCCAGGGCCGCTGCGCATTCGCCTACGACAGCGAAGAGCGCGCCGGCGCCTGCATGCCCAGGTGCGCCCAGCTGGAGAGCCCTTGCTCGTATACTGCACTTTGGTCTGCTTGACCAGCACCAGCGTCACCCGGGTCGCGTGTGCAGGCAAGTCCAACGTCACCGCGTCGCAAGCCCTTGACGGCAAGTACGAGTGCCTCTCGTCGGGGTTCTCGAAGTCCGCCGTCGCACGAGACGGATCGGTCGATGCCTCCAGGTCCTCGAATCCGTCGCACAGACACTTGCGGCCTGAGTCCGAGCCGCCGATGGCCCTGGTGGGGGATGGGGATTCGGACTCCGGCGCTCATGGTGAAGCAGCCATCATTTCTCGGCGGCGCTGTTCCCAGGCTGCCAGCCATCCAGGCAGATCGCCGCCCGGCATGGGTCGGGCGATGAAATATCCCTGCGCTACATCGCACCCCAGGTCGCGCAGCAAGTCCCAGTCGGCACGGTCTTCCACCCCCTCCGCAACTGTCTTCATGCCGAGCTGACGCGCCATCGCGAGGATCCCCTCGACGATGGCCTTGAGCGATGAGTCGTCGGCTGCGCCATGGACGAAGCTGCGATCCAACTTGAGTTCGTCAAACGGTATGTCGCGCAACTGGGCCAGCGACGAGTGCCCGGTGCCGAAGTCGTCGATCGAGAGGCCGACATGCTTCAGCCGAAACCGCGCAAGGATGTCCAGCGGTGCCCGCGCGTCTTTCATCAGACGGCTTTCCGTCACTTCCAGCGTCAGGCTCGACAACGCGACACCCGCCTCGGTCGCCAGCTGTGCAACGACATCGGGGAAGTCCAGTGCGGCCAGATTGTCCATGGAAACATTGACTGCCACTTGAAGTTGGAGGCCCGAATCCCGCCACAGTCGTGCCTGGCGCAACGCGCCTGCGAGCACGGCGCGTGTCAGGTCGTCGATGAGGCCGCACTCTTCGGCCATGGCAACAAAGCGATCGGGAAACACCAGTCCGGCCTGCGGGTGCTGCCAACGAACCAAGGTCTCGACGCCGGACGGCGCACCGCTGGCCAGATCAACTTTGGGTTGGTAGTGGTTAACCAATTCCCCGCGAGCGATAGCGCGCCTCAATTCGTCGGGCGCACAGGGGCGGTGCGCGGGGCGTGCCGGCGCGGCGCTGCGCCGCGCATCGCTTGCCAGCACCTGCCGCAGTTGCTCGAGCGAAATCGGCTTTTGCATGGCCCCAAGGGCGTGAATGCTGTGCGCCTGTGCAAGCTTGTGCGCCGTTTGCAGAATGCGTCCGTCCTCACCACTGATCAGCACCAGGCTGCCGCGGTAGCGGATGCGGGCGAGGTGACGCACGATCTCCACGCCATCGATGTCGGGCATCTGGAGATCGCAAAACACCATGCGGATCGTCTCCGCCTGAGTTTCCAGCAAGGTCAGCGCCTCTGAAGCGTCTCCGCACAGCGCCACGTCGACGCAACCGAGGTGCTCCAATTGTCGAGCCAGCAGCTTGAGTGCCAGAGGATCGTCGTCGATTAGTAGGATCTGCATGAACGGGGCCTCCACTGATGTGCGGTCTGCTTGACCGCTAGCAGGTCGCCGATCTGCGCGTCGACCGCGAGCAACCCGGCATCCAAGGTACGCATGTGCCGCCAGACGTCGTCGCGCGAAGCACATCGACTGGCGTTCTCGAGTTCGGCGCACACGTCGGCCAAGGCCAGTGCACCGACGGAGCGCGAAGACGACTTGAGCTTGTGGGCGATGGCGCCAATCTGCCGCATGTCATGGGCGACGCCGGCAGCGCGAAGCTCGGTGGCCATGCGCCGCACGGCGGTTCTGTAGTCGGCGAGGAACTCGCGCACGACGGCCGGGTCGTCCCCGACCAGGGCCTGCAGCACGGTCACGTCAACCGCTTCCGCCATCTGAGCTCTGCTGGGCGCGTCGTTCAGGTCGCCAGGCAGCGTGCCGGGGATCGTATCGCCGCGGTCGCGGGGCAGCCACTTGGCGAGCGCGGCCTCGAGCAGGTGCAGCCGCAGCGGCTTGGTCATGTACTCGTCCATTCCCGCGGCCTGGGCGCGTGCCGCTTCACCAAGCAAGGCGTTGGCGGTCAGCGCCAGGATCGGCATGCGCTCGCTCCACGCCAAGCCTCGCTCCGCCTCCTCACGGCGAATGGCCTCGGCCAGTGCATAGCCATCCATTTCCGGCATGTGCAGGTCGGTCAGCAACAAGGCGTAGTCACTCGCACGCCACAGCCGCAGCGCCTCGCGGCCATCGGCGGCGATCTCTGCCGCGTAGCCGAGGATTTCGATCTGCCGCAGGATCACCCTCTGGTTGATCTCGTCGTCCTCTGCAATCAGGATCAGCCGACCCTGTGCGCGAGCTTCAGCGATGGTGGTTGGCTCCACTTGCTTGTGCGAGAGTTCCTCGATGCCGTCATCATGAAGCGCTTCCGGCGAGGCCCGGCCCGCGGCGACAGCAACAGCGCGCAGCAAGGCCGAGCGCCGTAGGCAGTTCGCGTACAGAGTCACCGCGTCCGCCGCCGCCGCTAACGGGCGACGGCGACGACCGCGCACAAGTAACAGGTGGCGAACGTCCTGCGCGCCGGCGAACGCTGCGCGCAGAACATGCGCTGCCGGGCCGCCACCGCGCGTGCAGTGGATCACCACGGGCCGGATGAGGCCGATGGCTCGCTGCACTGCCGCCGCGAGATTGGCCACGACGTGGGCACGCGCTCCCGCGTGCTCGAGATAGATGCGCAGATCGTCGCTTGTTGCATCGGAACCGACGATGATGCAATCGAGTTCGCCAAGATCGAGCTCGGGGCGTCCCGTGGCGCCCTCGACCAGGTCGATGGGGAGGGTGACCGTGAAGGTCGAACCCTCGCCGAGTGCGCTTTGCACATCGATCTGGCCGCTCATCAACGCCACCAGCCGTTTGCAGATCGCCAACCCCAGTCCGGTGCCACCGAACCGCCGCGTCGTTGATGACTCGGCCTGTGCGAATGATGAGAACAGCTGGGGTAACGTCTCGGGCGCGATGCCAACGCCGTTGTCGGCGAAGCGCAGGACCAAGCACGGCGGTTCGCCCGAGGCAACGTCGACGCGTAGTGAGACGCGGCCGCGCCGCCCCGCCTGGCCCGCGCTGAACTTGATGGCATTGCCCGCCAGATTGAAGAGCACCTGACGCAGACGCGTGGGATCGGACCAGACCTGGGCGGGGGTCTGCGGCGAGATGAACAGGCTCAGCTCGACCTGCTTGTCGATTGCCACCGGCAACAGGGTTTCGCAGACGCTCTCGATCAGCTCTGGCAGTGCTACCGGCGAGCGCTCGAGTGCAAGCCTGCCGGCCTCGATCTTGGAGAAATCCAATAGGTCGTCGATAATGCCGAGCAGGGCGAAGGCTGAAGCTCGAATGGTTCTCACGGCATCGGCCTGGGGCTCGGCCAGCCCGCTGTGGCAGAGCACCTCCGCCATGCCGACGATCCCGTTCATAGGTGTGCGGATCTCGTGGCTCATGGTCGCCAGGAAGGCTGACTTCGCACGGCTCGCCTGCTCCGCTTCTTCGCGAGCCTGTTCCAGCTGTTCGTTCGCACTGGTCAGCGCTGCCGTGCGCTCAGCGACGCGCTGCACGAGCAGCTCACGTTCCTGCCTGATGGCCTGATGGGCCATTGTCAACTCGTGGGACTTGGCGATGTACGCCAGGCCGAACGAGATGTCGCCCGCAAGCCGGTTCAACAGATCCAACTCCTCGCTGTCGAAGTAGTTGGGGGCACGTGCGTAGAGTGACATGGTGCCGACCGCCACCCCGTCGAGCAGCAGCGGAAGCACCGTGACCGAGTGGTACGCGCGCCGAATGGCCTCCTGCCTGAAGACGCTATCGGGACTGGACTCGTTCACCAGATCATTGCAGTGAGCCTGTCGCTTCTCTACGACTGCCCGGCCCACTACGCCTTGCCCCAGTGGCATGGCCACATCGGCGGCGAACAGCAGTTCGGCGCCGATGCCCGCGCTCGCCACCGGCGCGATCGTCATTGACACCGGGTCGAGCACGCCTATCCAGGCAATTCCGAAGCCTCCCTCTTCTACCGCGACACGGCAAGCCTCGCGGAACAGCTCGTCACGTTCGCGCAGGCGCACGATGGCGGAATTGATGGCGCCCAGGGCGGCCTGAATACTGGTCAGCCGCGCGACCTTCTCGTCCTCTCGTACGCGCTCCGAAATGTCGCGTACGACCGCCGTACTGAGCATCTTGCCGTTTTCCAGACGCCCCGAGATGCTCACGGCCGCGTCGAAAAGTGTGCCGTCCTTGCGCCGGCCGATCAACCGGTCGCGCCCGACCAGCGCGCCCGATTGCTGGGGTACTCGCTCGGCGAATGCCTGCACGTGACGGCGCTGTGCTTCGCCCGCCTGCGCAGGCAGCAGCATGTCGAGGGGCTGGCCAAGCGCCTCTTCGAGCGAGTAGCCGAACAGCGCCTCGGCGCCGGCGTTGAAGATGACGATGCGCTGTTCGTCGTCGACCGAGACGATGGCGTCAGCCACCATTTGCAGGACTTCGTGATAGCGCGCTGCCGATCGGCGCTCGGCCCTGTGCAGTCGCGCCGCCTCGAAGCCCGCGGCGGCGGCATTGGTGAAGATGCCGAGCACCTTCATCTGCCCGATCGTGAAAGCGCCACGCCGGCGCGTGCAATTGATGTTGATCACGCCAACCAGCTTGTTGCGGGTGATCATGGGCATGCACAACGCTGATTGGATGTCGGAGCGGGGATGAGGCGAGGCTATCCGCGGGTGCATGCCTTGGCCGTCCAGCAACAGCGGCTCGCGTTGGGCAGCAACCCAACCTGCGATCCCTTCGCCGATCGCCACTCGGGTGCCGAGCAGCGAACTTCGCTGCGGGCCGCGCACTGTCGCGACGTATAGGAAGCCGCCAGTCTCGTCGACGAGCATGATCGAAACCTCGTCGGCTTCGAACTGCGCCAGCGCGGCGTCGGCGATCTTGTCGAGCAGGACGTTCGGGTCGAGCGTGTGGGCGATCGCCTGGTTCAGTTCGTGGATTGCCACCGTGTCGCGCAACTCGAGGTTCTCGAGGCGCAGCCGCCGCACGATCACCGCGCGCGCGAGGATCGGGAGAATGGCGCCCAGCCTGATCGGCTTCAGAACATAGTCGAGTGCCCCCGCCTTCATCGCATGGACCGCAGTCTCGATCGTGCCCGCGCCGGTCATCAGCACGCCGACGAGTTGAGGGTCCATCTTCAGGGCCGCCGTCAACAACCCAACACCGTCCATTGCAGGCATCATCAGATCGGTGAGCAGCACATCGAATCGCGTCTCCTGCAAGGCGCTCAGTGCATCCTTCCCCGATGTGAATCCAGTGGTTTCGTAGCCCTGCAGCCGCAGCGTGTCGCACAGCGCTTTCATAGACGCCGTTTCGTCATCGACGATCAGGAGCCGGGCCAGGGGAAGAGTGGTCATGCGGCCTCAGACATCCTGGTCCGGCATAGTTGCGCGAGCGTGATTCGCAGTTCGCGCAGTTTGGGGGGCTTGGCCAGCACGCGATCGACGTGCGGCGGGATGTCGCCCTCCGCGACGAGGCGCTGGCCCCAGCCCGTCAACAGGATCACCGGCGTAGCCGGCGATGCCTCCTTCACGGCGGCGGCGACGCGACGTCCATCGACGTAGGGCATGCCGAGGTCGGTGATCACCGCGGCAAAGGGCCTGGCACCATCGAGGGAGTCTCGAAACATGGAAAGGCCCGCCTCGCCACCATTCGCCGTGACGACGACGTGGCCGTCGGTATTCAGTGCATCCCGCAGCGACTTCAGCAGGATCGGGTCGTCGTCAATCAACAGCAGGCGCAGCCGCTTCGGCGCTTCAAGCGCTGCTGGAGCCCCTTCAGGCTTGGCTTCGACTTCTGTCGCGACGGCGAAGGCCAGTCGCACCGTGGTTCCGGCACCGAGCGCGCTATCGATTTCCAGCCCGGCGCCGTGCCGCTGAGCTGCGCCGTAAACCATCGCCAGGCCCAGACCCGTACCGCGCTCTCCCTTCGTGGTGAAGAACGGCTCCAGGCAGCGTCGGCGCGTGCCTTCATCCATACCTGCACCGCTATCGGCAACTTCGACGACGACGCACGGCCGTTGCGGAACAGCGTGGGCCATGCGCGTGCGCACCGTCAGGGTGCCGCCTTCGGGCATGGCGTCGACGGCGTTGAAGATCAGATTGGTGAGTGCCTCGCGGATTTCGCTCTCCACCGCCATGACCTTTGGCAGATTCGGCTCCAAGTCGGTGATCTGCGTGATCACGACACCACCCTCTAAAGGCATGTCGCTCCAGCGAGGGCGGGTCAAGTCAACCACCTGGTGCACCACGCTGTTCATCTGCACGGGCATGAGTTCGATCTGCTGCTCGCGCTGACGGTAGAACTCGCGCATGCGGGCCACTGTTTGAGCCACGTCCTCGACCGCGCGTTGAATTGTCTCCAAGTACCCGCGGCCCTGCGCGCTCAGGTTCTGCTCCGTTTCCAGCATCGACTCCGTGTACAGCGACACGGGCGAGAGGGCGTTGTTGATGTCATGCGCGATGCCGCTCGCCATCTGCCCCAGCGCGCGCAGCCGCTCTTCCTGCATCACTACCTGCTGAGTCTGGCGCAAGTCATCGTAGGCTTGCTGCAGGGAGCCGTAGAGTTGCGCGTGGTGCGCGGCCAACGCGACGTGCTCGCTCAACTGCCGCAAGAATTCGCACTCAACGCTCGCAAAGCCCTGGGCTGCCCGCCGAGCCGCCATCAGAACGCCGAACACGCGGCTCTCTGATCTGAGCGGCGCCAACACCACCGAACCCAGCCCACCAGCGGCGAGGCGCTCCGGGAACGGACTGCGCAGCTGGACGATGTCGGGCTCGTAGACCAATTGCCCCTGGACGCAGCGAGACAAGCCGTTCTGGTCGATGGCTATTGAAGCCTGCGCGTCCATCATCAGCTCGTGCGCGAGCGCCTCGCTCTTGGCGCCAACCGAGGTCACGGTGAGCGTGTTGGCCGCCGCGTCATACAGGCAGATGCAGCCGAAATCGATCGGCAGGCTGTCCTCCAGGCTTCTCACCACCACCTGGAAGATGCTCTTCAGGTCCTGGCGCTCCCCAGTCGCGCGCGTGATGTGATCCAGCAGATTCAGATGCTCCAGCTGCCTTGCGATTCTGTGCTCCGCCTGCCTTCGCTCGGTCACGTCCCTCGTGATCTTGGCAAAGCCCACCAGCTCGCCTGCCGCGTCGCGCATCGCCGTGAGGATCACGTCCGCGTAAAACCGCGTGCCATCCCTTCGTACCAGCAAGCCCTCATCCTCGCAGCGGCCCTCCGCCGCCGCCAATGCGAGCAGCTGGGCCGGCTTGCCGGCGACGACGTCTTCCGGCGGATAGAAGCGTTCCATCGGCTGCCCGACGACTTCCGCCTCTGCATAGCCCTTGAGGTGCTGAGCACCTTCGTTCCACGCCACGACATGTCCAATCGGATCGAGCATGATGATCGCGTAGTCCTTCACGCTGTTGGTCATCAGCCGCAGTCGCCCTTCACTCTGGCGCAGTTGTGCCGTCCGTTCGCGAACGCGCTGCTCCAGCGACTCATTGAGCTCGCGGATGCGCTGGCCCTCAGCGAGTTCCCGGTTCATTTGCCTGCGAGTCACCCTCAACCAGGCCAGCAGCGCCATTAGAGCCATCAGGATGAAGGCGGCCGCGATGCCAATGGTGGCGCTTCTCAACTTGTGCACCGGCTCAAGCACATCCTCCATATCCACCTTCACCACCATCCCCCAGCTGGTGCCCGGCACCGGCAGCGAATGGACAAGGACGGGATGACCGCGATAGTCAAGTGCCTCCCAACGCCCGGTCTCGCCGCGCGCGGCAACGGTAGCTGGCCACGCCGGCATCTCCCTGCCGGCGGCAAGAGGCACTCGCATGCGCAATGACGACTGCTTGCGGAAGCGAAGCTCGTTGAGAATCAGCGCGTGGTCGCCGTCCCTGCGCACCAGGACAGATTCCGCACTGCGGCTTTCCACCGGCCAGCTTTGAATGAGGGCGTACAGATAGGCCAGATTGCTCCGCAGAACCAGCACGCCCGCCGCGCGGGCGCGATCAGGACTCATGATCGGGACAAAGACGTCCAGCAAGGCCTGCTCGGGCGCGAACGGATCGCCCTGGTAGATGTCCGACATAACGGGGATGGCGTCGGTTGCCGCCTTGAGCGCGAGCCGCCGGCCGTCGGCGGTGAGCCGGGTGTATTGCCCCACGCCAAAGCGGACATTCGCGGAGGAGTCGAGGACCAGCAAGGCATCGTCGCCCCGGTCTTGCAGCACGTCTCGCAGGGACTCCCGCCAAGGCGCCGGCATCTCAAGTAGATCACGACCCAGCCATGCTGTCAGACCATCCTGCCCGAGCAGACGGGCGATCGAGAGGGCGGACTTCTCGTATTTGTCGATGTAGTAGCGGATCTGCTCCGCCTTCAGTTTGCCGATCGAGGCCAGCGCCTTCGTGGCATCGGACTTGGCCGACTGCGTGAGCTGATCGAAGAACCCATAACCCGCCACCATGACGACGGCCGTAAAGACCAGAAATGCGGCCAGAGGTCTCCACACGAATTGGCGGTAGCGAGCCGGTTCCTCGCCGCTCCCGGCCGCTGGCTGCACGGCTTTCGGGCGGCGTACACCGGCATCCGCCATCAGCCATGCGCCAGTGACGACCAGCAGCCAGACGACGAGAACGGTCGCCAGTGCCTGGACCAGGTTCCGATTCGCCGCGGCAAGCAGATCGAGCTTCGATACTCCGACAAGGATATGCAGCCCGGCCGCAGGAAAGTCTGGCAGCGCGCTGGTTGCCCAGATGCGAGACACGCCGCCGGACTCGATGTCCTCGCGCACCGCATCGCCCTGCGGATCCAGGGCGAAGCGAAACAGCGGCGAGTCCGCGATCGACGTGCCGCGCAGCTTGTCACCATCGGGATGCCATGTGAGAACGGTTCCCTTGCCGTCCACGAGCGCGACTGCCACATCTCTTCGCAGCAGCCGCTGCGAATGGGACCGCATGATCCGTTCCAGATCTATCGAAGTGACCAGCACGAACTTCGGTTCTCCCGTTTCCTGCCGTGTGGCATAGGCGACGGTCAGCAACGCGTTCCCGGTCAACCGGCTGAAGACCGGCTCGATGCCAAGTGAGTTCCTGGCATTGACCGCGGCCTGGAAGTAGCCACGGTCGGCGACGTTCAACTCCCTCTTCCTGCGCAGCGAGTCGCACAGCAGATCGCCATCGGGCCTGAAAGAGAGAATGCTGAGGTACTGCGGATATTCCTTGAGCACATCGGCAAGAAAGGCGGAGCAGGCCACCCGATCCTGGGTCTCGAGGTCTCGTGCGCGGGACAATCCCCTGTGCAGTTGCATCGTGCCGAGGGCTGCATCGTTGAGATCGCGCGCGATCTGTCGCGCCGCTGCGGCCAGGTCATGCTGCGCGGTGGCGATCTCGGCGTCGCGGCGTTCGAGAAACTGCATCCCCGCCACAAGCGCGGGCATGAGGGGGGCGAAGAACAGCAGGAGGAGGACCCGGATGGTCAATGGCTCACCCCGGAGCCACTTCGTTGCGGCAGGCACGCCAGACTGTACCGATGAGGCAGGCCTGTAGCCGCGCCGCCGCGGCCGCCGCGGCCGCCGCCGCCAGGATGGGGAGCGACGTCCTGGTTCGGAGAACTGCGCCACATCGGCTTCTTTCCGACGCACACAGCCAATTCAGTGCCCAGATCAACGCGGCGATCGGCGCAAGCCCCATGCCAGCCCGTGCTCGGCTTGCCGGCGACGGCAATGGCACGGGTGACTGACACAGCAGCGACCTGTCGGCGACCATCAACGAGAGCGCTGTCTTCGCTCTTGCGCTTTCAGAGGGCGGTCCCCGCCGGCCATCCTCGCGCAGGCATGCCGGAACATCTCGTTGGACAGTGTGAGAAGGACCGCCGTTGGCACGTACGCGCCTCGGTTGATCAGCGTGAAGACCACGACCTCGCATACTCCCTGCATGTCCAAATCGATCAGGATCAGGTTCGACCGTGCCGCCCCGGCCTGCGTCGCTTGCTGCGTCGCGAGGCCTGTGCGTCCCACGACCGGCTCCCCCGCGAGATGGCTTGGCAATGCCGTCTCAGCAATGAGATGCGCAGTGCCATCCTCGACCCGCAGAACTCCTGTGGGTTGACGCGACCCAATTTCATTCCACGGCATTGTTGTGCGGATGAGCTGGGTTGAGGATCGGGGAATCACGAAAACTGCGCTGCCAAATGCCCCAGGCCCGAACCTGAGGGTTTACCACCAGCGGGTGATTCGCCCTCCGGCGGCCGGCTGCTGCCAGTCGTGCATGACGCTGCCTTGCTCGTCAGGTCGAAAGCGACAGCATGCCGCATTCGACCTCACGGCAGCGTACGGGCGCCCGGTCGGCGTCAGTCAAGGGTTCGCTGCACCGGGCTGCGCCCGCCCTTGACCCCGTCCAGACGCCAACTTCGCCACGCTGGCACCCACTCAAGCTCCAAGAGAGGCTTCATAAAATAGCGACATGAAGGTCTCGTCACAACTCAAGCTTGCGGGATGGGTCGGTGTGGGGGCCGTTGTTCTTGCCGCTGCCGTTCTGCAGTCTGCAACGCAGCAGGTGGAGCGAGAGCTCGTCAGGAGTGAGGCAGCTGCCGAAGTGCTGCGCGGGGTTGCTGATCTGAATTTTCTCACGCTCGAGTACGTGCAGCAGCAGCAGCAGCAGCGCGGGCGCGCTCAGTGGCAGCTCCGGCACGCATCGCTCTCGACGCTGCTGGCGAGGAAATCGCAACTCACCGGCGCCGACGATCGACAAGTCGTCGATGATCTCCGCCGTACACACTCGCGACTCGAGGGGCTATTCAGCCAGCTGGTCGCGAACGGCGAGATCCGCTTGTTCGAGAGGAACAAGGTCGCGGTGCTCGAGGAGTTGGAGGCTCGCCTGACCGGCCAGATCGTCCAGGGGTCGATGAACATGATCTCCGATGCGCGGCGCCTCTCGGCGCAAGCCGGGCAGCGCACACTCGACGCGCAGAGGCGAGCGGGCCGTACGATGATGGTGTTCGCCGGCGTTGTGCTATTCATGATTGCCGCGGTAGCGTATTTGGTCGTGGTGAGGATCGAGCGGCCGCTCGAAAGCCTGCGGGGAGGCGTAGCGCAGGTCCGCGCCGACAATCTTGAGTTCCGGCTCGGCAACGATTCCAGAGACGAGATCGGCGAGTTGGCGCGCGGGTTCGATGACATGATGGAAAAGCTCAAGTACTGGCGTGGCGAACTGGTCCAGACGAACGAGGCGCTTTCTGCAGAGATCGGCGTGCGCCGGCAAACCGAGCAGGTCCTGCGCATGCAGACGCAGCGGGCCGAGGCGCTGCTGGAAGCGGCACCCGACCCAGTGGTGATCGCAGACGAGAAGGGCCGGATCGTCGTCGTCAATGCGCGCGCCGAGGCGGTGTTCGGCTATCCGCGCGCTGAGTTGCTCGGCCAGTGTGTCGAATTGCTGATCCCCCAACGCCTGCGCGCGACGCACGTGGCGCACGTGGCGAAGGAGGTGGCATCCCGGGCGATGACCCAGGCGCGCGCGATGGGTGAGGGCCGCAACCTGCTTGCGCGTCGCAGGGACGGCAGCGAGTTCGCCGTGGATGTGAGTTTGAACCAGCTGGAGACCCCCGAGGGGATGCTCTTCATCAGCACGGTCAAGGACGTTAGCGAGCGAGTTCGCGCCGAGCAAAGGATTGCGGACTACATGGCGCGGATGAGGGCGCTGTCGGGCCGTATCGTCGCGGTGCAGGAAGAAGAACGGCGTGCGCTGGCGCGCGAGCTGCACGACGAGATCGGCCAGGGCCTGACGGCGGTGAAGATCCGCCTGCAGGCCATGGAACAGGGCGGCGCCGAGCTGCCATCTTTCGCCGACAACTTGAGGCAAGCCCGGATCACTGTGGCGCAGATACTCGAACAGGTGCGCAGCATCTCCCTCGACCTGCGACCGATGCCCTTGGACGACCTTGGTCTGGCGGTGGCCCTACGCTCGCTTGTGGCTCGCACTGCCGAGACCGCGGGATGGGCGGCGCACGTCGACGAGAACCTGTCCGGCGAACGACTCGTTGCCGATCTGGAGCTTGCCTGCTACCGCGTGGCTCAGGAGGCGCTGACCAACGTGATGCGTCACGCCGACGCTGCCAATGTCTGGATCACGCTGCGGCGGAGCGAGCAGGCATTGTTCCTTGCGGTGCGGGATGACGGCCGTGGCTTCGATCCGAAGTCGGCGAGGCCCGCGCTCGAATCGCCACGCCTCGGCCTGCTCGGAATGGAGGAGCGGGTCAGGAACGCAGGAGGCGGATTGGAGATCGTCACGCGGCGTGGACAGGGCACCGAGGTGCGCGCGAGCTTTCCCTTGGGGGCGGCGGTCACGGCGCCGTCGTCGGTGCTCGCATGAGCTTGATCCGCATCCTCCTGGCGGACGACCACGACCTGGTGCGGTCCGGAATCCGTTTGATTCTTCAGAGTTTCGCCGACGTGGAAGTGGTCGGCGATACCCGGGATGGGCGCAGTGCGCTCACATTGATCGAGACGCTGAGTCCGGATATCGCCCTGCTCGACATCTCGATGCCGGAGCTGAATGGAATCGAGGCTGCGGCCCGAATCAGGGAGCGGTTTGCCAGGACGCGAGTCATCATGTTGTCCATGCATGCCGGTGAGGAGTATGTTGCCCAGGCGTTTCGGGCGGGCGCGGCTGGGTACCTCCTGAAGGATGCAACGCCCCTGGAGCTGGAGTTCGCGCTGCGGGTCGTGGCGCGGGGAGAAATTTACCTGAGTCCGAGCGTGTCGCGCCCGGTGGTCGAAAAGTACCTCGAGTCGGCGGACCCCGCGGCGGGGCCGCTGGATGCAATCACGCACCGCCAGCGTGAAATCCTCCAGTTGATCGCCGAGGGCAGAAGCACGAAAGAGATCGCCGCACGGCTCGAGGTCAGCATCAAGACCGTCGAAACCCATCGCGCATCGCTGATGGACCGGCTCGGCATTCACGATATCGCCGGCTTGGTGCGCCTTGCCATACGCGCCGGTATCGTGCAAGGAGACCGGTAGCAGCGTGCCGCCGGAGAGCGAGTCACCCACTCGTGGGGAATCCTGGCGCTCGGCCCTGGGGCATTTGGCGGCGCGGTTCTCGCGACTCCCCGATCTTCAATCCAGTTCGTCGCCGCAACAATGCCGTGGATGGCGATTCAGTCGGACGAGTCCACAAGGGTTCTGCGGGTCGACGACAACACGTCGTTTCTCATTGCCGCGATCGCATTCATGCTCGTCGACATCGCCCTGGGGTTCCGGAAGTCGTACTTTGCCGCCGCGTCGGTTCCGGTTCGGGTACCAACATAGTTGCTATTGACAACCAGCACATCGGGGGTTAAGCTTTGCTCAATTGGTTGCTATCAACAACGATATGAGCGATACCCGAAACCTCTCCGGCAGCCTGTTGCGCGAAGTGGCCCGCATGTACACGCGGGCTCAGCGCGTCGTCGCCGACTGTTGCCGCACCACCAGCACCCAATGCCACCTGCTCACTGAGCTGGAGCGTGCCGGGCCGATGCCGCTGTCGGAGCTGGGCACCCGCGTCTCGCTGGAGAAGAGCTGGGTGTCCCGGGCCGTCGATGCCATGGTCGAGCGCGGCCTGGTGACCAAGGAGCCGAACCCGGCCGACGCACGCAGCTGGCTGGTCACGCTGACCCGCGAAGGCACACGCACCGTGGCCGAGCTGAACCAGACGCTGGACACCCATGCCGAGCAGTTGCTTGCCTCCCTGACCCCCGATGAACGCGACGCGGTCCAAAGCAGCCTGCTGCTGCTGCTGAAGGCCTTGCACGAAGACACCGCAGCGAACTGCTGCCTGCCACCTCCCGAACGAAAGGAATCCAAGTCATGCTGCTGAACCCGACCATCACGTTGCGCCAGGCCGGCGCCTCCGACCGGCCCGCCGTGCAAGCGCTGCCGGTTGCAGTGATCGGCGCCGGTCCGGTCGGCCTGGCCACCGCGGCGCGCCTGATCGAACGCGGCATCGAACCGGTCGTGCTCGAAGCCGGGCCCGCGGTCGGCGCCAGCCTGGTCGACTACGGCCACGTGCGCCTGTTCTCGCCCTGGCGGTACAACGTCGACCCCGCGATGGCGGCCTTGCTGGCGCCCACCGGCTGGTCGGCACCGCCGGCCGACGCGTTGCCGCTGGCCGGCGAGGTGGTCGATCGGGTGCTCAAGCCCTTCGCGGCATTGCCGGCAGTGGCGCGCACCTTGCGGCTGAACACCCGGGTCACCGCGATCAGCCGCGACGGTTTCGACAAGGTCAAGACCGCCGGCCGCGAGGCCTCGGCCTTCGTCATCCGCGCGGTGCAAGACGGCCGGCCGATCGAGCTGCGCACCCGCGCGGTGATCGACGCCAGCGGCACCTGGGGCACGCCCAATCCGCTGGGCGCCAACGGCCTGCCGGCGCTGGGTGAACGCGAGAACGCCGAGGCCATCGTCTACGGCATCCCGGACGTGCTGGGCGCGCAGCGTGAACGTTATGCCGGAAAACGCACGCTGGTGGTCGGGGCAGGACACTCGGCCGCCAACGCGCTGCTCGCCTTGGCCGAGCTCGCCGGCAGCGAACCGGGCACCCGCCTGGCCTGGGCGGTGCGCTCGCCCACCTTGACCCGCGTGTTCGGCGGCGGCGATGCCGATGCGTTGCCAGCGCGCGGCCGGCTTGGCACCGCACTGAAGTCGCTGCGCGACAGCGGCCAAATGGAATTCGTCAGCGGCTTGCGCATCAGCGCCATCCGGCGTGAAGGCGACACGCTCACCGTCGAAGGCCTGGGGCCGGACCAGCGGCCGCTGCACTTGAGCGGTATCGACCAGATCGTCTGCGCCACCGGACAGCGTCCGGACCTGGAGCTGAGCAGCGAGCTGCGCCTGAAGCTGGACCCCTGGCTCGAATCGACCGCAGCCCTGGGCCCGTTGATCGACCCCAACCTGCACAGCTGCGGCACCGTGCGGCCGCACGGACACCGCGAGCTGTCGCATCCGGAGCCCGGCTTCTACACGCTGGGCGTCAAGAGCTACGGCCGCGCGCCGACCTTCCTGATGGCCGTCGGCTTCGAACAAGCCCGCTCGGTGGTGGCCGCCCTGGCCGGCGACCTGGAGACCGCGGATCGGGTGGAGCTGGACCTCCCGGAAACCGGTGTGTGCAGCGCCGGGCCGGCCGACAGCGCGGGTGAGGCCGGTGGCTGCTGCGGCACGCCGGCGGTTGCGACAGCCCCTGCAACGGCGGTGGTTGCCGTGGCGCTGCCGGTGCG
>JACZKT010000100.1 GCA_014859905.1 Rubrivivax sp. | reverse complement strand
TACACGGTTGTCCGAGACACTCCTGCCGCCTTGGCCACCACGCTGACTCCGCCCCGCCCGATGCTGCGTGCCTCGGTAGCCACCCACAACCTCAGCGTTGCCTCGTCAAGCCGGCCCGCCAGCGCCTGGTACTTGGCTTCGATGGTCTGCGCTAAGTCCACCCGGACATGATGTGCCGAGCACCCACAGTGTTCACGTTATTGTTGTTGGATGCCTTAGCGCATGCCCACCCTGCGCGGCACCAATGGTTCGATGCTCATGCGCACCATCGGGACAAGAGGCGGGCTGCCATCTCGCGCATGACCCGCGCCCGGTGGATCTCGACCGTGCGAAAGCTCCCACCCAGCTCGCGTGCGTGCGGTCAGCTTGCTGCTCATGCCGGTCACGAGCAGATCGAAGACCTCGCGCTCCCGCGGTGTCAAGGTCGCGAAACGGGCCAGAACCATCCAGCCAGGCGTTCGGCGCCTGTAGTGGCCTGCCCAAGACGATCATCGAACAGCTTGCGGTTGGGCAAGCCGGTCTTCTGATCGTGCATGGCAAGCTGCTGGCCGTGCGCTCGGCGTTGCGGGACGCTGCCAGCGCCGCCTCCGACTCCGCCAGCGCCACGCGAGACCGGTTCAAGGCCTGCTCCACTGCCTTGACCTCATCCACGCCGTGGGCCAGGTTGTCGGTCGCCTGCTGGAAATCGTCCGCACAACCCTGCACCCTCAGTTCGACGGCCAGACCGTTCCACAGCGCCTGGGCGGCGGGCAGCGTGGTCGCCCCGTCCGCAATTGGAGTTCTTGCAGGATCCGGTGCCTAGTATTCGAGCGTCAGCGCTACCGACCTTGCATACGTGCCTGCCGGCAGCGACCCGAAGTTGCTGGAGTAAATGCGCCCATGCAACGTGACCGCCTGGTTGGATCCGTTTCGCGCGAATTCCAGCGCCGCCCCTGGCGACGTTGTTGGCAGCTCCGCGCCGCCGGGAGTCACGGCGCTGAGCGCGAACGGAAGACTGTGCCCGCCGGATGTCAGCGTGCGCGGAGTCGCCGAATACAGCGCAGGCGCGGCAGTCACGTCACTCGTGCAGTTGAGCCAGAAGCTGCTGCCACTGTTGGTCGCCACGTCGCCCGTGCTGGCCAGCGCGACAACGGGCCCGAACGAAAGCGTTGCGCCCGTCGCAACGGTGCACGTCGGGACGGCCAGCCCGTGCGTGCACGCGGCGGCAAGCATCGTCCCCAACAGGCTCCGCAGCGCCACCTTCATTGCGCACCGCCGCAGACCAGGGGTCCGATTCGCGGCGGCTCGGCACCGGGCACCACGGTCGCCATCTTCAGCGCCATGCTGCAGCCGCCATCCTTCCAGCGCACTTTGATGCGGTTGTCGTCCGCGAGATCGACCAGATACACCTCGCCGCGCCTTGCCACGATGAATTTCTGATGGCCCGGCGTCACCGTGACACGCGCGCCCGCGGGAACCGGCGCGCCATCAGGCTGCTGCAGCACGACCAGCGCGTCGCGCGAGCGCTTGACCGGGAAGTCGATGAACGCGCCGCTGCGCGCATACGGGACCACCGTTTCACGTACGCCGCCGATCTCCACGCCGAAGGGCAACAGGTCGGCGTCGAGTGTGAGCTGATTGAGCTGGTAGGGCAGGAGCCCGGTCACCAGCGCGAGACCTTTGCTGTTGGTGACGGCCACCACCTGGTTGCTGAGCGACACCGCCACGCCTTCGAGGTCGCCGACTTGAACGACGGCAAACGCGCCCTGGTCGATGCGACGCGACGCGAACGCCAGGCCCGACATCCACCCCAGCGAGCCGTTGGCGCCGAGCCGCACGGCGTTGGCGTCCTGGCCCGCGTTGGCTTGCGCGGTGAACTGCGCGTTGTTGCTGTTGTAGGTCGTGCCGGCCTGCAGGCGTTGCGTTTCGCTGTCGCTCCCGGCCACGCGCCAGCCCCAACCCGGTCCGGCCGGCACCGATTGCGTCGCCTGCACCGTATTGACAACGTGCCCCGAGGCGTCGCGCGCGCTGCTCGCCGCCATCATTCGCCGGTCGTCCAACGGAATGATCAGGTTGAGGCCGCCGGCGAAGCCCTTGCCGGCGTTCAACGACTGCGTCGCGTAGGCGCTGAGGTGCATGTTGCCGGGCAGCGCGATGCCGACGTGGGCGCCGACCAGCGCAAAGCGCGCGCCTTCCCAGGGGGTCCGCTGCGTGTAGCTCAAACCCGCCGTGACGCCGAGCCCGAACGCCAGGCTGCCGCCGGCGACGATCTGGTGCTTGGGCCGCGTTTCGAAAGCGCCGGCGCCGAACTGCCGATAGCCCCGGTCGAAGTGCTCCGCCGCGATGCTCGCGCCCCCCTTGGGCGTGGAGCGCTGGATGCTCGCGACGTAGTGTCTTCCGCGCTCGCCGTCGGCGACCGCGTATCCCGCGGCGAACGCCACGACGGCAAGATCGCCGACGACGGCCGCGACGCCCGCGCCGGCGGCGGCACGGTCACGCTGCACTTCGGCGCGCACCTCGCCTGTCAGCGCGTCGGTGATGCCGAGGCGATACGTGCCGGCGCCGAAGACCGAGCTGTAGTCGCTGCTGCGGGTGCCGTAGTTCTTGCGCAGCGCGCCTGCCTCGAACGAAAAGTCGGAGAGTCCCGGTGCGAGCAGCAGCGGCGCGATGTAGTAGCTCTGGTTGATGACGGTCTCGCGGCCGAGCATGTCGCGCACCACGAGCTGAATCTGGCCGGCGCCTGTGACGATGGGCACGTTGGTGAGCTCGAACGGTCCGGGCTGCACGTTCGACTGCGCACTGCGCCGGTTGTTGATCAGCACGTCCACCGTCGAGGGCAGCGCCGCCGAGCCGGAGATCGATGGCGTCGGGTAGGTGACGAAGCCGGGGGCGAGGTTGAATTCGCGCGCATAGCGCAGGCCACCGTAACGCACCGGGCGGCTCCACGCGCCGCCGGTGCCGACGGTATCGCCGAGCACCAGCGTCTCCATCCGACCCGGCAGATCGGTGCGCCAGTAGGTGTCGAGGCGAATGGTCGAATGCGACTGCTCGTCGGCGCGAACGACGCCGCTCGCGACGAGCGCTCCCCAGCGGCCGAAAGCCACGCCTTCGACCAGTGCGCCGTACCCCGTCGACGTGCGCCCGGCGCGCGTCGCCGACAGGTCGTAGTTGAGATAGGCGCCGAGCGGCGGTGGCGTGGGCGCGGTCAGCGAGCCACGGAGGGAAAGCAGGGTCGAATCGAAGGCCGCAGGCGGCGCGGTGATGTCGAGCGCCAACCGGCTGCGGTCGAGCTTGTAGACGATGCCGGGAACCGCTTCGAGCACGTAGCCGCGCGTGCCGTCCGACAGCGTCACGGGCTCGCCCGCGGCCTTGAGCCGCGCCTGCGTCCACAGCTCGGCCGGCAGGGCAAGTCGCCCGTCCGCCAGCCGCTCCGCGTGAACGATGCCGGCGAGCGACCTGTCGTTGACGCGGATATCGAGCAGCAGCGTTTCGGCTTTCGGTTGCGCCTGTGTAGGCGCCGCAAGAGCGAAATATGCAGCCAAGAGCAGGCAGGCGCACGCAGCTCTTGGCCCCGCTAGCCGGCGCGTCAGAGTCCCGGCATCACCGGTGCGGCCCGGGAGACGAATCGCGGAAATCGGGCCATTGCCTGCCGGTGTCAGCGCGCGGGTATCGGTATAGGCCACTCGAACGTCACCGGCCCGTCCGACGTCTCGGCTTTCACGCGCAGCGATCCTGTCAACTGGGGGGGCATGTCGAACGTCCATTGCCGCCACGCGCCAGCGAGCACTCGCGTGCCGGCGTTGATGTCCTTACGCCAGTGGGCGCCTTCCAGCGTGAGCGACTTCACGCGCAGGTAGCGGCTGCCCTCGTTGTCGAGTCGCACGCATCCGGTCGAGGCCGGCAGCGCGATGGTTTTCGTGCACGGGCCGAGCCGGGACAACAAATGCAGCTTGCCCGCCGCGGCGAAGAAAACCGGCAGGTTGTGATTGACGCGAATGCTGATCGACGATTCTCCGGCCGAGGTCGCGGGCGCGGCAAATTCGCTCACGTCTTCGAAGATGAGCCGATAGGCATGCTCCTCGGAACTCGGCCGGGTGCGTGTCGTGACCCGGAATATCTGGCTGCCGCCCGCGGCGATCTCGGCGATCGGCGGCACGACGAACAATTCGTCGGTGTCGGCATAGGCGTCGGCACCGTCCGGCTGGCTCCAGGCGCGCACCTGCGTCTGGAAACTGAGGGGGCGATCACCGGGATTGGTGATCGTGATCGAGGCGACCTGCCGGGCTGGCGACAACTCCACCAGCACCGGCGAGATCGTCAACGCATGTGCCGCAGAGCCCCAAAGGCCCAGCCCCGCCAGTACACCGAGGCTCACCCAGGCGACTGCGGACTTGATCGGTTGCAGTCGCATGGCGCTTTAGTACAGAACCGACACGGTCACCGCGCCGCTGTTCGTATAGGCACCGGCGGGCAGCGAGGCGAAGTTCGCCTTGGCCAGCTTTGCGTACAGCGTCACGACCTTCGCCGTTCCGTCTTTGACCAACGTCAGTGCCGCGGCCGACCCCAATACCGTCGGAAGGTCGTCGTTGGCAGCACCACTCGTCAGGCTGAGGTTGAAGGGCAACGTGTTGACGCCATTGATGATCGTGCGCGTACCGGTCGCGAAGATCGTCGGAACCATATCGGATGAACATGCGACGGTGAACGTCGAGCCGCTGTCGGCCGTCTCGTCGGCAGCCGCCAGAGTCGAAAACGAGCCGAAGCCGATCGTCGCGCCCGCGGAAACGGCACACGCGGAGGTCAGCGTCGCGTCGACCGTGAGAACGCTGTCAGCTTGACCGGCGGCGGCTGCCGTGCCGCACATCACCAACGAGGCCAGCGCTGCCGCTGCCAGTGAAACACTTTGCTTCGTGAACATGAATGAACTCCAAGAGATTGACTATCGATCCACGATGGCCGGACGACTCTCGGAAGAAGGTGGACGCAGGCCGCGGCGCGGCACGCACCCACACAGGGAACTGCTGCCCCGTCCGCAGCACCGCCGCGAACGAATGGCATCGGCCATCCTGGCAGCCCCGCTGTCGTAGGGCGAGGTGCCCCTTAGACCGGTGACTTTGCGTCCCCGCGTTTCCGGCGGGTTTGCCCTTTTTCTAAGACGGCGCTTCCTGTGGGAGGAAGAGCAGACCTCTCGAAACCCCAATCCCGCGTTGCCGACCTGAAGGTCCTGCATCCGGTACGGAGTCTCGAGGCGAACCATACTGAGCATCCACGAAGGGCGCCATACGTATCCATACGGAGTGGGGCTCCCCGTACAACCCTGGTTTGCTCGTTTGCACAGCGCGGCCAATCCCCCCTTGCGGTACTCCATGCTCAGAAAGACTGGACATATGCCGACACCGTCCGCCCTGCGGCAGCCCACCGCCGCTGGATGTCGTCGAAGGCGACGATGCCCGTGGGCGCCTTCGCCGACGGTGCGGCGTCCATCGCGACTGCTGGCGTTGTCTTGGGGGAAGCCGTGGGCGGGGTCATCATGGGGTGGACCTGTGGAGATCGAGCGCGGCCTGCGGCCCGGGCGCCGGGGGCCCATCGTGATCGCACCGGTCCCGAACCATAGGATCTCACCGACGAACATCTCAAACGTACGCGTACCTAGCGCGCGGGGATCCTGCGAGGCGCCATGGACTCGATGCTCATGCGCACGAGCTCGGGCAGATGGCGGGCTGCCATCTTGCGCATAACCTGCGCCCGGTGGATCTCGATCGTGCGAAAGCTCCCACCCAGCTCGCGTGCGATCAGCTTGCTAGTCATGCCTGTCACGAGCAGTTCGAAGACCTCGCGCTCCCGCGGTGTCAAAGTCTCGAAGCGGGCCAGAACCACTGGGTCCGGCACACGCTGCGACGTCGCCATGCGGTCGGCGTGGCGGTCAACTGCTCGGCGCACACTCTCGATCAGCAATGCACCTTGGAACGGCTTCTCGATGAAGTCAGCAGCGCCGTTGCGCATGGCGGTCACGGCCATCGCGAGGTCGGCTGTGCCGCTGATGAATACGACCGGCAGTTCGATGCCGCGACGCCTGAGCAGGTCCTGCAGGTCCAGGCCGGACATGCCGGGCATCTTCACGTCGAGCAGCAGGACTGTTGCCGACGCCAGCTCGCCTGCGCCGAGCAATTCGGCGGCAGAGGCACAACTCGCCACCTGCATGCCGGCGCCCGTGAGCACCCGATGCAGCAGGTCGCGCATGAAGCTGTCGTCGTCGACGGCCAGGACCTTGATCACTTTGGCCGACGTGTCGACCGACTCTGGCGGCGTCGCCAGGGCGCCGGGCCCCGGCGCCGTTGACCCAACACGCCACGGCGCGCCCGTTGCCGCCGACCCGGACTGCTTCATGCGACTCAGTCCGTCCGCCGCCGCGAAGCCACGCTCGAAGCCATCGGCGGCTCGAAGAACTCGCAATGGCTGCGAAGCTGCTTGGCGCGGTACACCGCGGCGTCGGCATGATTGATCAGCGTCGACCCGCCCGTGCCGTGCTCAGGGCAGAGCGCTATGCCGAGGCTCGGCGTGATGGCGAACTGCAGCGCACCAACCCCGATTGGAGATTCGATGGCCTCCCGGACCAGGCCTGCGATGCGCGCAACGGCTTCGCGACCCCGCGCGTCGATCAGCAGGTAGAGGAACTCATCGCCGCCGTTGTGGCAGACGGTGTCCTCGTCGCGTGCATGGCGCATCAGGCGTTGTGCCACGACCGTCAGCACGGCGTCGCCGGCGGCATGGCCATGGGTGTCGTTGACGAGCTTGAAGCGATCGAGATCCAGAGACATCACCGCGAGCATCCAGCCATGGCGCTCGGCGCCGGCAATGGCCTACGCCAGACAATCATCGAACAGCGTGCGGCTGGGCAGGCGGTCTTCTGATCGTGCATGGCAAGCTGGCTGGCCGTGCGCTCGGCGTTGCGAGATGCTGCCAACACAGCCTCCGACCCCGCGAGCGCCACGCGAGACCGGATCAGGGCCTGCTCCACTGCCTTGACCTCATCCACGCCGTGGGCCAGGTTGTCGGTCGCCTGCTGCAAATCGTCGGTACAACCCTGCACCCTCGGCTCGACGGCCAGACCGTTCCGCAGTGCCTGGGCGGCGGGCAGCGTGGTCGCCCCGTCCGCAATTCGAGCTTGCGCCGGATCGTTCGCCGATCCAAGATCTTCGGCACACGCCTCCACCTCGGCGTTGACATCGTGGCTCTGGTCGAGTGCGGCGTCCACCGCGTGCAGCATGCGAGAGGGAGTGGCAGCGTCGGCACGAGATGATTGCATGGTGTGCGTGGCAGTGAGTGTGCGCAGGTGTGGCGCGTGGACTGTCTCAGCCCCGTTGTTCGGGACGCGCTGGGTCTCATCTTTGGGACAATAGGCGCTTATGCCATGGCGTCTGTGTGGCAGCGCACATATCCTCCCGAGGCGGAGGTCGGGATCCCCGCGTGTGCCGATGGCCGCGGTGGGCCACGGAGCGCTCCTTTCAAGTGGTGGCTCTGCGGTGGCCGGATCCGCTGGCGGTAGGTCGGCAGTGGGTCGGAAGTCCTCAGTCGCGGCATGCAGTAGCGGCCGCTGGCCGAGCATCCAAGTGGCGGCACGTAGCAGTCATCGACTCGATCGCCGATGAAGGGCCGGTTCGGAGGTACAGCGGACGGACGTCTCAGGAAACGCCGAACGACGGGTCTCGGCAAGAGCTGTCGTTCAACTGCCGAGCCTGGCCGGCAGGAACCAGTCTTGACCTGCCACTCAGGCCGGCGGCCCGGAGGAGCGCCCATGGCCGGAGGCGGGCGCCCGGTCCATCGATTTCTTTGCCATATTGCTGACCGCTGTACTGCACGTTCAGCGACTGCTCTGGAGCAGGCAGATCGAACAGTCGAGAGACCGGACCCAGTCTAAAGTGACCGGCCATCCCGGCGCCCCGCGCTTCAGCAGTCTCCCGTCCGATGACATCGACTTGGACCGGCACAGCTAGTCCGACCGCGGCTGCTGTCAGTTTCCCGCGAAAGCGCCCGGAAGTACTGACGCTTGCATGATCAATCCTCGGCCCGATGTTGACCGCGGGCAGGCCTGTTGGCACTCTGGGCGGGTACAGGCGTCGCCGTCTCCCGCACCTCGGCAAGTGTGATGTGTTGCTGCTCGTGCGGCGGGCGTCGAACGGCTGTTGGTCTTTCGGGCGTTCTGCCTTGTTTCCACCCGCCTAGTGTGGCGTCGCAGTCGATACCTGCCTCGTTCAACGCCGGCCCGATGCCTTCATCGTGGCGGCCTCATCCGCCGGGCCCGTCCTCGAGACCGAAGGCACTTGGTGCCGACAGCGGCCACGAACACGAGCCTGCACCGCAGCGCGGGCGGCGAGCACACCCTTGGGGGTGGCGATCGAATCACACCGACGGGTGCCCTTGGAAGGGGCCTCCAGCGGAAGGCATCTTCATCCACCGCGTGAACGGAACGCCCGCGGTGGTTCAGGAGTCGAGCGTTCCCGGGCGGCTGGCGCGTATCTTGACCGAGCGCCGTCGTCGCAGAGCAGGTCATGACCTCTGCCGGCTGAATGCCGATGAGAGGCCGATCATGCCCCGCACTCCTGTCCCCGCCACCGAGGCGGCGGATCCCCCGGCCGCAGCGCCCAGCGCTGCGTTGCCGGACACCGGCTTCCTGCGCCAGCCGCAGGTGCTGTCCTTCGTCCCCATCTCCAAGTCCACACTGTGGCGACGCGTGCAGGCGCGCACGTTTCCCACACCGGTGAAGCTGTCCGAGCGCGTGACCGTCTGGCGCGCCGAGGACATCCGACGCTGGATCGAGCAGCAAGGTCGGCCGGCATAGACCGGCTGGAGACAGGACGACGTCACCGCTACAGGCGGGCTGCGGAAACGAGTTCGGCCAGCTTGATATCGAGCGCTCGTGCGATCTGTGCCGCGAGCACAAGACCAACGTTCTGACCGCCTCGCTCGACGCTGCTCATGTACGAGCGGTCGATTCCCGCCTCGTGGGCAAGTGCCTCCTGAGAGAGGCCGAGAGCCAACCGCCGCTGTCGAACGGCAGCACCGAACGCAACGAGCTCTGGTGCTTGGGCATAGCGCGGGGAAGGGCGAGGCACCTATGCATGGTCGAGTCTTGACGTTGATAGCACCACGGACGATCATCCACAAACACGAACCCTGGATGACTGGACGATCACGTGAACCGCTGGAATGGCAGGTGGAAGGAAGACGCATGGAAATGCTTGCCGCTTTGCCGAAGCTACTTCTCGGCGCATGTCGACTGCGTGCCCATACTCCTGTCGGAGCGTGGAGCCCAGACCGGCGGTGCGGTGCATTGGATGGTCGGCAATCTTCGTCAAGGCAAGTTCGAAACTCTTGGAGTCTGGGTGACGGCCGAGTCCGGACAGCCAGACTGGAGGGCTGTGTTCGGCAATCTGAAAGATCGCGGCGTCGAGCGAATCCGACTCGCCATCAGCAGTGACTTGCTGAACTTCCGTGAGGACTTGCGAGCCCGGTTCCCCGGTGCGATGGCACTTCCGTCCTTTGCCCAACTACTCGACCGCAGCGTTTCGCAGGTGGCGTCACGCCATCGGGCGCCAGTGGGCGAACGCCTGCGCGAGATCATGAAAACCGGATCGGGCCTGGAGGCCCGGGCGGCGCTGGCCGAGTTCGAGTCCGGTCGCTGGGGCGCCCGCTATCCGGTGCTTGTCGCAGACTGGCGCCTCGCCCTCGAACAGGGGTGGGCGCTGTGGTCGCTGGCAGCCCCCCTTCGGCGGGAGGTCCTTTCGGGCGATGGCAGGGCCGCCGCGCTCAACCGAAGCTTGCGCAAGGCGGTCGATCGGCATGGCTGCTTTGCCGATGCTGAAGCGGCGGCGTCGTTCGTCAAGGCTGCGCTCGCGCGCGCTCAGCGCCGGCTTGACGACGCCCATGTCGCCGCCGTCACCGAACATCACCACCATCGTGAGGGCTCCGGTTCTAAGATTGCTGTCCTCGGCATCTGAACTGTCTGCCCTCTCTTGTCAGCGGGTTTTCGGATGGTCAAGAACTGGCAAGGCGTATTCTCCCGGGTCAGATCGGCTCTGATGCGCCGCGGCCGGACGGAGCACGAAGCCGACGATCTTGTTCAGGAAGCATGGATCCGGCTCGAGTGCTACCGGCGTGAACAGCCGGTCGATGAGCCCGAGGCATTCCTCATGCGAGCCGCGCTCAACCTGTCGATCGATGCACACCGTTCTCGCCTGGCCCGTGGCGAGGAAGTCATGCTCGAGGACGTCGTTCTCGTCGACACGAGGCCCAGCGCAGAGGCCGTGCTCCTTGCCCGGGAACGGGTCGCGCGGCTGAGTGTTTGCCTGGGTCGACTCAACGACAAGACCCGAGCCATCTTCCTGGCCCACCGGGTCGATGGCATGACCTACCAGCAGATCGCCAAGCTGCATGGGTTGAGCGTCAGTTCGGTCGAGAAACACGTCGCCAAGGCCGTGATGCTGGTCACCGGCTGGATGGAAGGTTGGTAGCCATGGGCCAGCCGCGCGCCGCCGCCGCGGAGAACGGAATGTCGGACGCGCCGGTCCGGGTGACGCCGGAGATCGCTGCCGAGGCCGCGGTCTGGGTGACCCGGCTGCATGGGCCGCAGCGGACTCGGCAGATGGAGCAGGAGTGCCTGGCCTGGCAGCAGCGGTCCGCCGCCCATCGCGAAGCGTTCGAATGTTGCACCGACGTCTGGGAGGGCGTGCCGCGGGTCACGCTGGCCAGCGCATTTGTCGCGTCGAAGTCGCAAGCCCGCCACGAGGGCGGGGGCTTCTGGCACCGTGGCACCTTGCGCTGGGCGTCGGCAGCGGCCCTGGTGCTGGCCGTGATCGCTGGCACCGCAGGCTACCAGCACTGGCGCGACCACGGCGTCTATGCCACCGGGGTGGGCGAGCAGCAGCTCGTCGTGCTCGATGACGGCACGCGCATGACGCTGAACACCGACACGCAGGTGCGCGTCGATCTGGAGTCGAGGCAGCGGGCCGTGTCGATCCGAAGCGGTGAGGCGCTGTTCGAGGTTGCGAAGGATCCGCTGCGACCGTTCGTCGTGCGCGCGGGGGGCAGCGAGGTGGTGGCGATCGGCACGGTGTTCGCGGTGCGGTTCGAGGCGCAGGCCGGCGGGGCGAAGGACACGCTGACCGTGACGCTGATCGAAGGCCAGGTCGCCCTGCAGCCGGCGGCAGGCGCCAGCGGGCTGGCGCCGGCGCGCACCGTGCGGATGGTGGCCGGTGATCGCGTGCGGCTTTCCGGCAGTGAGATCGGGCCTGAGCGGTCCGCCAAGGCCGCGCTTGACAGGCCGAACCTCGAACAGGTCGTCGCCTGGAAGCGGAGCGAGGCCGTGTTCGACGACGTCTCGCTGTTCGACGCCGTGTCCGAGATGAACCGCTACAGCCGAACGCCGATCACGTTGCTCCGACCGTCCGGCCTTGCAGACTTGCGTGTCAGCGGTATCTATCGCACGGGTGACGCGGCGGGATTCGCCAGTGCTGTCGCGGCCTTGCACGGCTTGCAGCTGCGGGACCGCGATGGACGATTGGAGCTGTCCAAACCTCAGTAGTGGAAGCACTGTCGGGTCCGCACTGGACTTTTTCGTCATCTGGTTGTCACCCAATCAGCAACACAAGAAAGTCACGAGATGCGATACGTGCTACCCGTCACCGCGGTCTGTCGAGGGAGGTTCCTGGCCGCAGGGGCCCTGGCCCTGCTCGTGTGCGCAGTACATGGCGCGGCGAACGCCAGCGAGCCCGTGGCACCGGCCCGGCATGTGATCGAGCAGCCGTCGCAGGCCCTGGCGGAGTCCCTACGGTCGATCGCCAGGCAGACGGGCGCTTCGGTGCTGTTCGATCCGACTGTCGTCAACGGAAAGACCGCACGCGCGGTGTCGGGCAGCTTGTCCGCCGTCGAGGCGATCTCGCGCGCCATCGATGGCTCGGGTTTGACGGCGGCCGTCATGAAGGACGGCGCCATCGTGGTGAAGCCGGCAACGTCCGCTGGAGGGGCTTCTCCGGCCGCGACCGGTGCACGGTCGTCAGCCAACGGTCTGCCCGTGGGCAGCCTTGGCGGTTCGGCCCCCATGCAAATGGCCCTGGCAACGAGTCCGGTGCGATCCGATGGCGGTGCCGCGTCGTCGGCATCTGACGGCGAGCTTCCCGTCGACGCCCAGAAGATCGAGATCACGGGGTCGAGGCTCAAGCGGATCGCCGCCGAGGGGCCGGTTCCCGTCAACTCATACAGCAGGGAAGATGTCGAGAAGAGTGGTCAACCGACCCTGGAGCGCTTTCTGAGCAGCCTCAGTGAAGTGTCCATCGCATCCAGTGAGGGCGCGTATGGCGCAACGGGTGGCCAGGGCACCGTTCAACTTCGTGGCCTGCCTCTGGGCTCGACGCTGACTTTGATCAACGGTCGCCGCGTCCAGGCAGTGGGCTCCTCCTCGGCGAACTACTTCAACCTCAACCTCATCCCGCTTTCGGCTGTGGAACGGGTCGAGGTCGTGCCGGTGGGTTCATCGGCCGTGTATGGCGGTGATGCCTTGGCTGGTGTCGTCAACATCATCCTGAAGAAGTCCATCGAGGGCATGGCTCTCGACGTTCGGCTGGGCGCCGGCAAGGGCATCGGCGATGGCAGCATCTCGCTGGCCGGAGGTCGCAGCGACGAACGGGGCTCCTTCATGGTGCTGGGTTCCTATGCAAAGACTTCGCCGCTGACGATGGCGGAACGCAGCTTCTTTCGCGACGCGGACTACCGCCGCTTTGGCGGCAGCGACCAGCGCACCCGCAACTGTGCACCCGGAACCGTGACCAGCACGACTGGCGGCAATCTTCCTGGGCTCAGCTCGAGCTTTGCTGCCATTCCGGCCGCAGCCGCCGGCCAGCTGTTGACGGTCGCCGACTTTGGGCCGACCGCAGGCCAGGCCGCACTCTGCAGCAACCAGGCCAGCGGCAATGGTTTCGCACTTGTCCACGGCGTGGAGACTATGAGCCTGCATGCGAGCGGCGAGCGGCGAGTCTCCGACCGTTGGTCGATCTTTGGCGAGTTCACGCGCACGGATGACAAGCTGGTGTCCGAGGAGGCGGCACTCGCTCTCAACAACGTTCTGGTGCCCGCCAGCAACCTCTACAACCCGTTTGGCGTGAGTGTTCGGGTCACGGGCGCCCTGGGGCCCGAGAATGGCCTGCAGTCGCTGAGGCGGCGTACCGTGTTCACCCGAGCACTGTTGGGCGTGCACGCCGATGTTGGGGATACCTGGGAGATCGAGGCCACCGCATCAAGCTCGCGGGACAGTGGGCAGAGCCGCAGCTTTGGCGCGAGTGCAAACGCAGCCGCCCGCACGGCCGCACTCGCCAGTGCCGACGCAGCCACCGCGCTGAACCCGTTCACCGCGGGCCGGGCGGCAAGCGACGAGGTGCTGCGCGCGATCTTCGCGGCCACTCCGCGCGACAACCATGGTCAGCGTGATCAGCTTGCGGCTTTCGCCCGCGGCACTCTGCTGACGCTGCCGGCCGGCCGCTGGGAGGCCATCGCTGGCGTCGAGGTCTCCCGTGACACCTACGAGACCGCCATTCCGGGAACCCTAGCCGTCGCGGCGGAGCGAGACTTGAAAGCCGCATACGCCGAACTGCGCGCGCCACTGCTGCGGTCGACGCCTGTTTCGGGCGCGGGTTGGGACCTGGCAGCACTGACGGTGGCGGCCCGTCGCGACAGTTACAGCGGTTTCGGATCAGCGGCCACCTACCAAGCCGGTCTGGAGGTCAGGCCCGCACGAACACTGCTGCTGCGCGCTTCTGCAGCGACATCGTTCAAGCCGCCGACGCTTTTGCAGACCAATGGGCGCAGTATCCGTTTCATGACCGAAGCCTTTGGACTGCTGGATCCATCGCGTGGCAATGAGCCTGTGATCGGCGGCGAGGTCATTCGCACCTCCAACCCATCGCTGGGCCCGGAGCGCGGCAGGGCCCAGTCCCTGGGTTTGGTGTGGGAGCCGGCAGGTGCCCTGGGTACTCGTCTGGGCGCAACGGCCTGGCGGGTTCGCATTGACGACATGATCGGCCTGGCCTGGCCCCAGGTTCTGGTTGACTACGAGCAGCTGTTTCCAGTGAACGTGACCCGCGGGCCCTCCACCGACGGCAGACCGGGCCCCATAACGCGTGTGCTGTGGGCCGAGGTGAACTACGGGGGCGTCGAGACGGCTGGCATCGACCTGGAAGCCGCACATGCATGGAAGACTCCGGCCGGCACCTGGACGCTCTCCGCCGGTGTCACGCGAACCCGGGAGTACCGGGTCGTGTTGTCACCGTCCGCGCCGGCCGAAGACCGGCTCGGGCGCCGCTTCTACGACTTCTGGTCGCCAAGCTGGAAAGGCCGCCTGTCTGCAGGATTCAGCCGAAGCGGCTGGAGCCTCGCCATGACCAGCCGCTATGTCGGGCGCTACAAGGACCTTGGCACCAGTGAGCGGCGCATCGGCGACGCCTGGACGCACGACCTCAGTGCCAGTCTGGACCTGAGCAAACTGGACCTGATCTCAGGCGCCTGGATCAAGGGAGCTTCGCTCTCCATCGGCATCGTCAACCTTGCGGATCGGCAGCCGCAGTTCGTGGAGCCGGCCCCGTTCTACGACACGTCCCAGGCCGATTGGCGTGGGCGCTACGCGACCGCTCGCCTCTCGGTGAACTGGTAGCGCTGCCGCGCCACCGGTCTCTTTTCAAACCCCAACTCCCGGACTCGGCGCTGCGGTGGCAGGCCCGCGTGGTGCTGCGCCTTGCGCTTTCGCCGCTGGCCGATGACCGGGTGCTTCGTTCATGGGAACCGAATGATGTCAGTCCGCCGTCCACTGCACCACACGTCGGCGTCGCCTGCTCTTTGCGGCAGCAACCGGCGTTCGCGTCTCTTCCCATTCATCGTATCGGGCCTGGCACTTGCAGGTGTCGCGGACGCTGGAAGCGCTACGGGTCCCACGGTCAGGGAGGTCGTTGAGTTCACGCGCATCGTGCAACCAAAGGACAGTGACCAGGACGCCTTGCAGACGCAGGTCTCGCCTGACGGACGGAAAGCGTTCATCGTCACGCGCACGGCCGAGGTGGCGACGGACAGAAACCTGTTTCGTGTGCTGCTGCTGGACCTGAATGCGCAGCGCCTTGAGGCGCGATCGATGGTCGAGCCCAGGGTGTTGCTGACCGTCGCTGCGCTCAAGGACACGTCGTATCTCAGCCCTCCGATACAGGACGTCCGATGGGCAGCGTCGGACACCTTGGTCTTCCGCGGGCGCATCGACGACGGGACCAGCCAGGTCTACAGGCTTGATGTCGTGACGGGGCAGCTGACCCAGCTCACCCGCGAGACCTTGCCCATCGTCTCCTTTGCGGTTTCGGCTGACCTGCGCCAGGTCGTGTACACCGCGCAGATTCCCAAGCCTCCCTTGGCACCTGGCGCTCGCAGCGTGGTCGTGGGCAATCAATCCTTCTGGTCCGTCAAGTTCGGCCAGCACGATCTGCGATCCCAGGATCGGCAGTACCGCTACTTCGCCGTGGCTGCCGGTAGCCGCGAACCGGCAAGGCCGCTGGGACCGGTGTTTGCAGAGCGAAGCAGCCAAGCGCCCGGCGTCAGCGTCTCGCCAGACGGGCGCTGGGCGCTGCTACCTCGTTACGAACTCGCGCGTCAGCTGGTATGGGCTGAACAGTACCCTCTGGTTCGACAACTCGTGACGCTGGCTGGCCCCTCCTTGGGCATGGATCCCATGGGTTACTTCTCGAGGCCGCGTTCCTATGTCGTGCGCACGACGGTGGCCTACCGGCTGGCCGATGGACAGGAACAGGTGCTGCTCGATGCGCCGGACGACGCCATGCCTGGAACCGGGCAGCAGCGCTCCGACAAGCTTTGGCAGCGCGGCGGAAGGTCAGTGGTTCTTGCGGGGACGCACCTGCCACTGGCAGCCGACCGGGGCAACGGATCGCATGTGGTGGAGTTCTGGCCGGACACCGGCCGCCTGGAGCACATCGCCAGCTTGGCCGGCCGCCTGCAGGCGGCCCATAGCGTGGCCGGCGCGCGCGATGCCTTCGTGGTGATCGACGGGGAACGACGGCGGTGGTTCGAGCGCGCTGAAGATGACCGATGGAACGAGCTCAACGCTGCGCCGGTTGCTTCTGGCCTTGGCGCCCACTCGACTTCACCCCATGGGGGTTGGACACTGCGCATCGAAGAGACGCTCAACCAGCCGCCGGACGTTGTTGCCGCTGGGTCGGCGGGTCGGAAACTGCAACTTACGCGCCTGAACCCCAGGTTCGAGGCCGAAAGCTGGGGCCACATGAGACCGTACGCCTGGCGCGACGCCAAGGGGCGAGATTGGAACGGCGGCTTGATGCTTCCATCCGGCTTCATTGCGGGGGTCCGCCATCCGCTCGTGATCCAAACCTACGGCTTCCTGCCCAACCGTTTCTACCTCGACGGAGCCAACATCGCTGACGGTGCCACCAGTGGATTCGCGGGCCGGGCCTTCCTGCGCGAGGGACTGCTGGTGCTGGCCTTGCCGCTACGGGCTTCGAGCCAGGCTCCGACCGATGAACGTGGCGCGATCGCGGCCTTCATCGATGGCGCGCGTGGGGCAATCGAAGCGCTGGTGTCCGAGGGCCTGGTGGACCGCGACAGGGTCGGCATCCTGGGCTGGAGCGCCACAGGCGAGCGGGTGTTGAATCTGGTGACCTTCACCGACACGCCGATCCGCGCCGCATCCTTGATCGACGGTGACGCCAACACCATGTTCTCTCTGGCCGTGACTTATGGCTCGGGCGATTCCATCCTGGCGCGCAAGGAGACGACCAATGAGGGGTCTGCGTATGGCAAGACGAAGGATCGTTGGGTGCGAAACGACCCATCTCTGCACACCGATTGCGTGGCGGCGGCACTGCGGATTGAAACCTATGGTCCGTGGGTGCTGAACAACTGGGACGTCTACGCGCTGCTGCGCCGGCAGTACAAGCCCGTGGAAATGGTGGTCATCCCGGATGGCTCGCACTCATTGTCGCGGCCCAGTGAGCGCATGATCTCGTTGCAGGGCAATGTCGATTGGTATCGCTTCTGGCTCAAGGGCGAAGATCGCAGGCAGCCTTCGATACCTGGGGAAACGCTCGAGTCTCTGCGCGACCAGTACACGCGCTGGAATCAGATGTCCGAGCTTCAGCGGGCCGACGCTTCCAGGCCGCGCTGCGCACGGCAGAGCTTTGACTGATGGCCAGTGGCAGTTCCACGTGGCTATGTGGGGGCCCCTTGCTCCACCAGAGCCTGCGCCCGCCACAGCAGCGCGTACGTGCCGCCTTGGGCGAGCAAGGTGGTGTGGTTGTCACAAGCCACGATGCGACCGGCGTCCAGCACGGCGATCCGCTGCGCGTGCTGCGCGCTGGACAGCCGGTGCGCAATCATCAATGTGGTGCAGGTCGCGGTCGCCTCCTTGAGCTCGCCGAGTAGCGCCGATTCGGTGGCGGTGTCCAGCATTGAAGTCGCCTCGTCGAGCAACAGCAACCGAGGGCGCCTGACCAGCGCGCGGGCGATGGCTATGCGCTGACGCTCTCCGCCCGACAAACGCAGCCCTCGTTCGCCGATCCGTGTGTCATAGGCCGCAGGCAACGCGGCGGCCAAGTTCTGCAGTTGGGCGCGGCGGGCCGCCTGCTCGATGTCGTGGCGGGTGGCGTGAGGACAACCCAGCGCGATGTTGGCCGCCAAGGTGTCGTCCAACAACAGGGACTCCTGAAACACCACACCGATGCTGGCCCGCAGGTGCGCGATCGGGAGTTCGGACAGTGGCCTGCCGTCCAGCAGCAGGGCCCCTGACTGAGGCTCGCACAGGCGCAGCAGAAGCCGCAGCAATGATGACTTGCCGCAGCCGCTGGGGCCGACCAGGGCCAAGGTGCTTCCCGGAGCGATATCGAGGTTCAGACCTTGCAGGACCGGCCGTCGCGCATCGTAGGAGAAGTGCAGGTCACGGACGGAGAGGGCGGGTGCCGCTCGCGGTGAGCGCGATCCTGCTGCTGTTGGGCTCTTGGCGTGGGGTTTGGTCGCCGTTGCGGCTTGGCCGGTTGGGCACGTCGACGGCAAGCTCGCGGGCTCTTCACCACCCGCGTACAGGGGCAGGAAGGGTCGAATGAACCCTAGTGCCTGCGAGATGTCCCGCGTGGCTGCACCCAGCGTGTCGAGTGGCCTCAGCATCTGCAGCAAGTAGACATTGACCAGTACGAAGCTGCCCACCGTGAGGGTGCCATGGTGCAAGCCCTGCAGGGCGAGTGCCATCAGCGCGGCCAGACACATTCCAAAGCAGCCACTGACGGCCAGACCCAGGCGGATTCGCTGCAGGTGCAGCGCCCGCCAGCGCTGCTCCAGTCGCACGAGCGACTGCTGGACGCGTTGACACATGGTGTCTTCGGCGCCCAGGCCCTGGATGCTCTCTGGATGGAACATGCCTTCGGTCAATGAGGCGCGCATGTCCTGCGCGGCTTCTGCGACCGATCGGGCCCGATCGGCGAGCTTCGGCGCACCCACCGCATGCACGCCCAGGTAGGCCAGGGCAGTGGCGGCGAAGGCGATCACCAGTGAAGCTTGCCCCAGGTAGATCAGCACACCAATCACGCTACACAGCTCGACGATGACCGGAACGACGCCGCCTGCCAGTTGCGACACGAGCATCTGGCAGCCGGCCGACGCGTTGTCGAGCGACTGCACCAGCGCGCCCGTGCGTTGATCGAGATGCCGTGACAGCGGAAGGCGCAGCAGTCGCTCGAAACCGTGTCGCGTGAGGTTGGCGCTCAGCCGCTGTTCCGCGCCACCCACCAACAGCAACCGCAGCTCGGCCAGCACGCGCACGGCTGCCAGGGCGCCCACGTAGCCGGCCGCAAGCAGTACCGAGCGCTGGAGATGGCCTGGGGATTGCTCGGACCCTCCAGCGGGCAAGGCGGAGTCGACAAGTTCCTTCAATGCCAGCGGAGCGAGCCCGCTCAGGAGGCTGCCCGTTGCGATCAGGACCAGCGCCAGGGACAGCCGGCGGATGACCGTGCGGTCGGCCGCGGTGCGTAGCAGCCGCAAGACGGGCGACGACCTGGAGGATCTGCGGCTCGGCGTTGCCACGCTATTCGGCCGGACGCCTGCGCGATTCCGAGCGCCAGCGTTGCAGCCATGCTTCAACGGCTATGTGGCCGTGGATTTCGCTCTGGTGGACAGTGAGAGTCTGAGGTTCCGACGACAAGGCGGCTTCGACCTTGCCACGATCCAGCAGTCCTCGCGCCGCGAGTTCGCCATCAAGGAGCAGGCTGCGCGCCAGGGGCAGGTTGTGGGCCAGCACTGCTTTCACGTGCGAGTCCATGCCGCCTTTGGAGCGCCGTGCGGCAATCTCGCGGGGCAGATCGCTCGCAAAGGCCTGACGGGCCAGGGCGCGGCCACGTCCACCACGCGTGAGGACGTACAGAGGTAGCTGCAGGCAGAACTCGATCAGTGGTTGCGACAGCAGCGGGTTCACCTGCTCTGGCGCGCGCTCGCGTTCGTAGGGGTCGTAGTAGCTGATGGGGTGAAGAAGCATGCGGACATGGTTCAGCTTTCCGAGCGGCAGATCCGTGGTCTCGTGAAGCACCGGGTGGATGTGGTCGAGCTCAGGCTCAGCGTTCAAGGCCTCCTGCCGAACCAACGCCGCAGGCACAGCGAAGGGGTCGTCGCCGTCACCACGGCCCAGGCGCGCACGGAGTGCCAGCCACGCGGTTTGCCAGAAGGACAGGCGCGCCAGCCTCGCGGCATCCATCGTCGCGGTCAAGACACCACGGCCAAGGCCACGCAGTCGCAGGAAGTCGGCAGCCGGCCACCACGTGCGGAGTTCGAAGAACAACTGGTCGCCGCCGGTGCCAGTGAACATCACCGACACTTGGTGACGCTGACTGAGTTCTGCATCCAGGATCGAGGATGTCATCCGGCCAACGTACGGGGTCGGCGTGGGCGTGAGGGCGGCCTGCAGGACGCGTTCGAGCGGGTACCCATCATCTCGTTGGCACTCGATGAGGTCGAGCTTGGCGTGGTGTGCCGCCAGCCTTGCATAGTGCCTCTCGTCGGTCTCAGGCCCTGGCGAGTGGTAGTTGACGCACAACACGTCGGCGGCTGCGCTGCCTTGGCCCAGGCAGGTGGCGATGATCGAAGAGTCGACGCCACCGGACAGGCGAAGCAGGATGCGATCCTCGCCCTGGACCCAGGCAAGCACACATCGGCGGACGGTTTCACGCAGCTGCTGGGCGAGGCGATCAGGGTCTTCGTCGATGACGGTCTTGGCAATCGCTGCCGCGTTCCAAAGCAGCTCCGTGGCTTCGTCGCCGCCGCACAGGAGCATCGCTTCCCCAGGCAGGATGCGGTCCACGCCGTCGAGCATGGTCTTGCGCCCACCGAGCACACCCAGTCGGAGATGGGCGGCAAGGCGGTCGCCAACGACAGGAGGCAGAGGCACCCCCGGGAGACCAAGCAGGTCTTCCAGCCATGAGAACAGGATGCGCACACCCTCGTGATCGCACCGGAAGCAGGGGAGAGCGCCCGTCGGGTCGCGCAGGACGGTGGTCGTGCCATCGGACCGCCTGAGGAATGCAACGTAGCGCCCCCACCAGTCGCTGATCAGGGCGCGACCCTGGGTTTGCAGGATTCGTTCGGAGTCCTCGCCTTTCAGCCCTGTTAAGGGGACAGCACCCTCGACACGGTCGCGCCGAGGAAAGAGCTTGCCCAGGATGACACCATCGTCATGGGACAGGCGATAAGCGCCGTTGCTACCGGCCCGGGCTCCGGTGATGAAGACCTGCAGACCTGGCAATCGAAGGACCGGCTGCCAGGCTTCCGCGGCTTGAAGGTGCTGGACGAGGGGGCCAGCGGTGAGCCGCCGAAGGGGCAGGCTGTCGTCCCAGACCAAGGCGAGGTAGCGGAACATGGTGGCCCCGGCGCAGGCGCACTACGCAACGAGGATGGGCGTGTAGCGCTGCACGTTCTCGTGCAGGTCGTTCAGCACCAGATCGCCGCTCTGAACCCACGAGTGGGCACGGAAGGGCCTTGTCGCGACGCCGATCACCCAATGCGGAAACAGTCCCTCGCTGGACAGGAAGCCGATCAGAGAGAGGGCGTCGTGCAGGCAACGGTAGTGGGTGGCGTGAAGCAGTGGCCTCAGACGCATGTGAGCAGCCACGGCTTGTTGCAGGGCATCGACGGCGGGAGCGGCATCGCGCGTCTGTGCCCGATCGCGGCGGGCCGAGGTCGCGCCGGCAATCGCGTGCAGGGACCGCAGGCGCAGGCACAGTGACGCGGCCGTGCTGCTGCGCAGGAAGCTCAGCGTTCGATACACACCGACCGACGCCGACGCGACCAGATCGTCGGCATTCAAGGACCGTGTTGCGATCGGTAGTGGCGAAGGGCAGGGGGCTGTGCCGGGCCCGCGGGTCAGGATGCCCTGCTTGAGCAGGGGCGCCGCAAGTCTGTCCACGTCGGCTTCCGGAACGTGAACATGTGGGCTGCTTGGAACTTGAGGCCAGCCCCGCACGGCAGGAGCCAAGGCTGCGAGTTTTGCGCTCGAGATGCCGAGATACCGATTCTGCCGAAGGTCCAGCATGACGACCTCGCCGTCGTGCAGGCAGGCACGCACGTGGGCGGAAAGGCTCAAGCCGCCGCACATGGTGCGCTGCGCCGCTTGGGGCGTGGGGGGGCGGATCAACATGGACACGTGCTGCGCGAAGCCCGCGGCGGTGACCACTGGCTTCGCACCGCAATCGCGGCGTCAGATCAGGCCACGCGGCCCGGCAGATCCGGGTTGTCCTCGATTCCCGGCTGCACGAGGCCCTTGGTCTGTTCCTTGGCATCGCCCAGGTCGACGATTTCCAGTTCCGTTGCTTCGTTCATGACGAACTCCTTCAGGTTGGTTTGACGTTGAAACAGCCCTCGGCGTTTCGCTTCGGGCCAGGACAAGGTAAGGGCTCGCGCCGTGTCATGGCAATGAAAGATCGAAGTGCTGTGACGCGTTCGGCCGGCTTACCAGCGCCAGCCGGGGATTTGCCCTGCGCAGGCTCCGCATAGCGAAGTCGGCGGTGCCACTGCTGCGAGGGTGTCGCCGTTCGGTTGAACCTCGGTCGCACGGGCGCTGTGCCGCCGTCAGACCGAACGACAGACGCGCTGCTGCGATGGCGGGGATGAGGTATTTCGCGGCTGGATCGTCAATGAGTCATGGACCCACCGGCCTTCACCAGGACTGCCGCCACGACCTGGCACATCTGCTGGCAGGCAGCGATGGGGCGTGATCTGCTCGCAGGCGACTCACTGGTCGAGCGCATCCGGGGCCGGCTGCTCGATGCCCATGGGCACCGAGGGCGGGTGTTGGTCGACTATTTGCTGGCGCCGACAGAAGTCCATGTGCTGTCGAAGCTCGCCCATGACGACTCGCCGGGTGATCTTGCCCGTGCAGTCGCCAATATCGTTGCGCGGTGGGTCCGCGAAGTCCAGGCAGTGCGCGGGCCCGTCTTTGCCGGGCGCTACCGAGCCCACCGCGTAGGTTCGGATGCAGCGCTGCGCGCCGAGGTGCGCATGCTCGCCTGGCGTCCGGTGGCACTGGGTGTATGCACCGCCCCTACTCACCATCCGAACTCGGCGCTGCGAACCACGCTGGGCCTGAGGCGGGCCATGGGTTTTGATGCACGGCCGCTGCTTGAGCTCTTTGGAGATCCAGTGCCGGTCGCGCGGAAGTCCCTTCGGGCCTGCTTGGCCCAGCGGCCTACCGCGATGGAGATGCGCCAGTGGGAACTGTCGCGTGGCCTGGCACTTGCCGTTGGAACTGTCGGCCCGATGCAGACGATGGCACGCGAGGTGCGGGGCGCGGCGGCAGCGCTCGTGGCCGCAGGCGGCGCGGACGGCATCGACGGAGCCCTGCGCATCCTGGAGCGCTGGGTTCTGGCCAGGCTGGGAGTGCGCGGTGCGGTCCGCCTCGCAGATGCACCAGGGTCGATCGGCGCACGGGGACGGGCACTGGTGGCATGCCTGGCCATGGACATCGGGTTGTGCCCCGCCGCCTCGGTCGCGCGTCACTTCCAGCGGGCGAAGGCCACGCTCAGCGAGCAGATGAAGGCGTGCCGACAAAGACCTGATGACCAGCAGATCCTTGGAACGCCGATGAACCGCATCGTCGAAGAAGCCATCGCACTTTCGTTGAGGGCGGGATGACGTCGCCTCACGCGAATCTCCAAGTCGAGTGTGAGGGCCCGGGGTTGGGTGACGGTCGCTTCCAAGTCGCGGAACGCGGCCGGCGCCGAGGCGTCTCGTTGCATCAGCCGCCTCGGGGCGCAGCGATGGAACAGAAGTTCGAGAAACCGGATCAGCGCCAGCAGGACATCCAGCTGCTGCGCGAGGTGATCGACGGTGATCCCTACGCAACCGTGGCGCAGCGATGGGGGCTGTCGCGATCGGCCGTCGACCGGCGCGTCAAGGCGCTCGCAGTCCAGCTCACCCATGCGGTCGGCGTCGATGGCCTGCAGGAGAGCGGCGCCGCCTTCGTGAAGCGGCTGCGCATGCACCGGGACGCGATCCTCCAGGCGCTGGAGCACTTCGACCCCGGCCAGGTGAGCTCCCAGCGCGAAGCCCGCGTGCTCGCGCCCGGCGAGGTCGACCTCGGGGCACGCCGCGTGCGAAGCCGATCCACGCGTCCGCTGCACGATCTGGCGCTCTACTACCTGCCGTTCGCGACCGGCTTGCGGCCGCTGGAGGTGGCGCGGCTGGAGGTGTGCGACTACCTGCTGGAGGATGGCAGCGTGCGGCGCGATTCGCGCGTGCGCGCCGACGTTGCCATCAACGGCAAGGAGCGGCCGCTGTTCTTCAACCACCGGCGGCTCGACGAAGCGCTCGGCGCCTACCTCGAAGAACGGCTGCGTGCCAGCCATGGCGCTGGCGCCGACGACCGTTGGCGGGGCCTCGATCCGCGCAGCCCGCTGTTCCTGGGTGCTGATGGCAAGGTTCATCCGATCACGCCCAACGGCGGCGAGGGGCAAAACCGCTATGTGTGCCGTCCCCTGCTGGAGATCTACCGCAAGATCTTCCGCCAGGCCGACATCCCGGGCCTGTGCACGCAGTCGGCGCGCCTGACGCTGATGTCGCGCATGTACGGGCGCGGCGCCGACGAGGACCAGGTCGGGCTGGTGCTGGGCATCGCCGATCGCAGCGCCGTGCGCGAGCAGCTGCCGAGGCCGCGGCCCGAACTGACCAAGGTGCTCGAGGAGCTGGCGTGAGCCCGCGCGCGGTCTGACGGGAAACTAGCGCGATGGACGGGCAGCGTTTTGCGGTGGGCGGGCGGGTTGTCGACGCCGACGACCCGCAGCTGCAGGCGTTGCTGGCCCAGGCCTACGAGGCGCCGGGTCGGCCGCGCTGTCTGTGCGTGGCCGGAGGCGTGGAGATGTATGTCGCCTTCCACCGCCACTACCAGATCAAGCGCATGCCGGACACGGGGGACCGGCACCATCCCGCCTGCCCGAGCTACGAGCCCGGGCCTGCGATGTCGGGCCTGGGCGAACTGGTCGGCGAGGCCGTCGTGCAGCTCGACCCGGCACGGGTGGAACTGCATGTGGATTTTCCGTGGGCGCGTTTGCCGGCACGGGCGGGAGTCCCTCGCGAGGCCGCCGAGGCGTCGGAGGTCGGTCGCACGCGGCGACGGATGAGCCTGCGGGCGCTGATGCACTTCCTGTTCGAGCGGGCCGGCTTCAACCGCTGGTCGCCGGCGATGGCCGGCAAGCGCAACCAGGCGGTGCTGCACAAGTACCTGATGCAGGCCGCCGAAGCCATCCAGGTGAAGGGCGAGCCGCTGTCGAACCGGCTGTACGTGCCGGAAGCCTTCAGCGAGTCCGCCAAGGCCGAGCAGGCCGAACGGCGCCGCGCCCGGTTGTCCGTGCTGCAGCCGCAGGACGGTCGTCAACCCATGGCGGTCGTGCTGGGCGATTTCAAGGGCTGGGAGCCGGCACCCTTCGGCGCACGCGTCTGGATCCGCCACATGCCGGACGCACCCTTGCTGGCGGATGCGCGGACCTGGGCTCGAGCGCAGCGAAGCTTCGCCCCCCTCTTCGAGGCACTCGACTCCGATGGAGGGCGCGGCCTGCGGCTGATGCTGGTGGCACTGATCCGGGCGCGCCGCGAGCACACCTACGAGATCGACCTGGCCAGCCTGATGCTGACCAGCGAGGAATGGATACCGCTGGAGGGTGTGCACGAAGCGCCGCTGATCCGGGCGCTGGTGGCGCAGGGGCGGCGGTTCGTGAAGCCGCTGCGCTACGACGCGCGCACGGCGGCGGGGTTTGCGAATGCGATCTTGCTCGATACCGGTGCGGAGCCTGTGCCGCTTCACGTGCTGAGCGCGTTCATGAGGCCGGCCGAGAGTGAAGCCAAGAGCAGGGCGATTGAGCTGGCGAGCGGCCGGGCGTGGGTCTGGTCAACGGATGGACGGATGCCGGATCTCCCGGCAGCTGACCGGCAGGGCCAAGTCAATATCGGTCAGGCCGAGGGCGAACAGCAATGGAAGCCGTCGTGAAGTTGCAGAAGCATGAGTGACTGGTGCCGTTCAGGTTGCGGTCCCACGCGTTGGAACGTCGAATTCACAGTCACGGCCAGTTCCGGTCGCTCAACAATCGAAAAAGTTGCGCCTCAGGTGCCCGGTTTATGGGTGCAGCAGACGTAGCCCGTCATCCGTTCGCGGCGGTGAAAGATCACCGGACCTTGCCGAGCAACTCCTGCACGTCGGCGAGGACCGCGTGCAGCCGCTCGTCACCTGGCGCCTCGGCGTTGATCGTCGACCGCAGCCTCTCCTGCATGAAGCACACCGTCATGCGGACGTAGCTGCTGTCCAGGGCCTTGCGAACGGCAACCATCTGTGTCGCGATGTCCAGGCAGGGCTGGCCTTCCTCGATCATGCGTTGGATGCCGCGCAACTGGCCCTCGGCCCGCCGCAGGCGGTTCAGCAGATCCTTCCGGGTCTTGGCGTCAGCGAGTTCGGAAAATGGACGAGGCTTCACGGCAAGCGGTCACGGTGGGACGGTCATTGTCGCTTGCCCTTGCGATCAGAGGCGGGGGCAAGAACGTCGACCCACCGACGGCCCGCGCACCTGCCCCCACCGTGACGACAGCGGGCCGGCCGGCGTGCAGCACGC
>JACZKT010000099.1 GCA_014859905.1 Rubrivivax sp. | reverse complement strand
CCCGAGGCACCCTCGTCACGGCGCGCGCCGGGCCAGCATGGCGCCGAACAGGGCCTCGCCGTTCTTCCAGGCGATGCGCTCGGCGACCTCGCGCGGCAGGTCGGCCAGCCACTGCCGCGACCAGCGCGCGTGTTCGACCACGTAGTGCCAGCGCTCGGGCGTGTAGGTGTCGGTGCCGACCATGAAACGGTCGGGGAATTCGAGGAACACGGCGCGCCAGCCGTCGTCGACGCGGCCCATGGTGGCGTGGTCGCTGCGGAAGGCCAGGTCGCACCACAGGTTCTTGTGCTTGCGCAGCATCTCGCGCACCTTCTCCGGCGTGTCGAAGCCGGCGTGTGCCCACAGGATGCGCGCGTCGGGGTCCTGCCTGAACTGGCGCTCGATGGCTTCGGCATCCGAATGTGAGTGCAGGAACAGCTTGTGCTCGCGGGCCAGCTGCACGACGCGCCGCACCACCGGCAGGTCGGCGTCGGCGCCAAAGACGTGGTATTCGCCGATGGCCACGTAGCGGTACTGCCGCAGCCGGGACTCGAGGTGGCTCACGATGCTCGGGTCGTGCGCCCAGCTGCCGATCTCACCCCGCGTGCGATAGGGGCGCAGCGCCGGGAGCACGAGGTCGGGCGCTTCGGCGTAGAGCTTCTGCGTGCCTTCGTCGCTGCTGCTGGAGACCATGGCGCGCTGCAGGCCGGCCTGGCGCAGCAGTGCCACGGCCTCCTTGGGCGGCAGTCGCTCCCAGGCGTCGTGGCTGTAGTGCAGGTGGGCGTCGAAGATCGGCAGTGGCGCCTGCGCGGCCGCGGGCCCGGTCAGGGCAAGCAGCAGGGCCAGCGCCGCCGCGTGGGGGGCCCGGTCATGGCGGCCAGCCGTTGAGAGCTCGGGCATCGGCGCTCCTCTTCCATGCGTTGCGGCTGGATCTTAGCCACGGTTCGCCGGCCCCGCCCGAAGCGATGCCTTTCGCGATGAGTGCCCCTTGAACTGTCGCCGACGGCCTCTATAATGCGTTTGCTAGCACTCGCAAGTGTTGAGTGCTAACAGTCGGTTTTGACGCCAGTGCGTCGCCGGCCGTCGCATGTCAGTGGGGACCAACTTTCGTTGATCCTTGCAGTGTGCCTACATCGACCCCAAGGAGATCCTATGAAACTTCGTCCTTTGCACGATCGTGTGATCGTCAAGCGCCTGGAACAGGAAACCAAGACCGCTTCCGGCATCGTCATCCCCGACAACGCCGCCGAGAAGCCCGACCAGGGTGAAGTCCTGGCCGTCGGCCCCGGCAAGCGCAACGACAAGGGCGACTTCGTCGTTCTGAATATCAAGGTCGGCGACCGCGTGCTGTTCGGCAAGTACAGCGGCCAGACCGTCAAGGTCGATGGCGACGAACTGCTCGTGATGCGCGAAGAAGACCTCTTCGCCGTCGTCGAGAAGTAATCAGCCCTCAGAAATCGAACACGGAGAGATACACATGGCAGCAAAAGACGTCATTTTCGGTGCAGATGCCCGTCATCGCATGGTCGAGGGTGTGAACATCCTGGCCAACGCGGTCAAGATCACGCTCGGCCCCAAGGGCCGCAACGTCGTGCTCGAGCGCAGCTTCGGCGCCCCCACGGTCACCAAGGACGGTGTCTCGGTGGCCAAGGAGATCGAGCTCAAGGACAAGCTCCAGAACATGGGCGCGCAGATGGTCAAGGAAGTCGCTTCCAAGACCAGCGACGCCGCCGGTGACGGCACCACCACGGCCACCGTGCTGGCGCAGTCGATCATCCGCGAAGGCATGAAGTTCGTTGCCGCCGGCATGAACCCGATGGACCTCAAGCGCGGCATCGACAAGGCCGTGACGGCCCTGACCGCCGAGCTGAAGAAGGCCTCCAAGGCGACCACGACGAGCAAGGAAATCAGCCAGGTCGGCTCGATCTCGGCCAACAGCGACGAGTCCATCGGCGAGATCATCGCCAAGGCCATGGACAAGGTCGGCAAGGAAGGCGTGATCACCGTCGAAGACGGCAAGTCGCTGGACAACGAACTCGACATCGTCGAAGGCATGCAGTTCGACCGCGGCTACCTGTCGCCCTACTTCATCAACAACCCCGAGAAGCAGAGCGCCACGCTGGACAACCCCTTCGTGCTGCTCTACGACAAGAAAATCACGAACATCCGTGACCTGCTGCCGACGCTGGAGCAGGTGGCCAAGAGCGGCCGTCCGCTGCTGATCGTGGCCGAAGACGTGGAAGGCGAGGCGCTGGCGACGCTGGTGGTCAACACCATCCGCGGCATCCTGAAGGTCGTGGCCGTCAAGGCGCCGGGCTTCGGTGACCGCCGCAAGGCCATGCTCGAGGACATCGCCATCCTGACCGGCGGCAAGGTCATCGCCGAGGAGGTGGGCCTGACGCTGGAGAAGGTGCAGCTGACCGACCTCGGCCAGGCCAAGCGCGTCGAAGTGGGCAAGGAAAACACGACGCTGATCGACGGCGCCGGTGCGGCCGCCGACATCGAGGCGCGGGTCAAGCAGGTCCGCGTGCAGATCGAGGAAGCCACCAGCGACTACGACCGTGAAAAGCTGCAGGAGCGCGTGGCCAAGCTGGCCGGCGGCGTGGCGGTGATCAAGGTCGGTGTGCCGCCACCGAAGTGGAAATGAAGGAAAAGAAGGCGCGGGTCGAAGACGCCCTGCACGCCACGCGTGCGGCGGTGGAAGAAGGCATCGTTGCCGGTGGCGGCGTGGCCCTGCTGCGCGCCCGCCAGGCCGTCGGTGCCGTCAAGGGTGACAACCACGACCAGGAAGCCGGCATCAAGATCGTGCTGCGCGCCGTCGAGCAGCCGCTGCGCGAGATCGTCGCCAACGCCGGTGGCGAACCCAGCGTGGTCATCAACAAGGTGCTCGAAGGCAAGGGCAACTACGGCTTCAACGCCGCCAACGACACCTATGGCGACATGATCGAGATGGGCATCCTGGACCCGACCAAGGTCACGCGCACGGCGCTGCAGAACGCGGCTTCGGTGGCCGGACTGATGCTGACCACCGAGTGCATGGTGGCCGAGTCGCCCAAGGAAGAGTCGGCCGGCGGCGGCATGCCGGGCGGCATGGGCGGCATGGGTGGCATGGGCGGCATGGACATGTAAGTTCATGGGGGCGGCGTCGCTGCCCCCGTCGCCCGGGCGCTTGCATCCCTGGCGCCCGGCGCCCGCGCATTAAGGCGCGGGATGTCGCGATTCCGAAGGCCTGCGTGACGAACGCAGGCCTTTTTTCATTGATTGCCGCACCCGGACTGGGCTACGCTCGTGCCCATGGTCGTACCGCAAGTCCCCAGGGCGCTCCGGCAATTCGTCGACGACGAATTGCTGCGTGCGCCGCTGCTTTTCGATCAGCTGATCGAGAGCACGCGCAGATCCGCCCGCGAGGCGATGGTCACGATGGGCCCGCTGCAGCATGCGGCAATGGCCGAGTTGGTGCAGGCACTGCGGGCGCATCAGTCGCGCCTGGCGGAGTACTTCCTGCACTCGCTGCGCGAACAGGTCAACGCGGAACTGCTGCAGAGCAAGCCGCCGCCACCGCAGCAACGTCATCAGCCGCAGGCCTGGGCCCTCGTCGACGAGGACGAGGTGGCGCTGGACGTCGAGATGTCGCACACCGTCGAGGCCATCAAGAGCACGGCCGAACACGAACTGCTCGAGCTGCAGACCTACACTTCGGCACTGGTCGGCGACCCCGACGTGACGCGCGACCACAACCCCTTCCGCGCCGAGACCTTCGCGCGCGCCCTGTGGGACACCGCCCAGGCCTTGCCGATGTCGCGTGGGCACCAGGTTGCTTTCGTGCGCTACGCGGGCCCGGCACTGGCACAGCTGCTGCGGATGAGCTACGCCGCAACCACCTCGCGGCTGGAACAGCAGGGGCTGGAGCCTGCGGCGTATCGGACGGTGATCTTGCCGCCCGGCGCACGACGCAACCGCTTTGGCGAGACCACCATCGCGCCCGACCTGCAACGCATGCGGGAAACGATGCCGGCGCCGCTGGAAGGCGATCTCAGCTACGAGGGCCAGAAGCCCGATGAGCGGCCCCGCGATCAAGGACGCAACGTCGCCGGCGAGACCACGACCCTGGTCGACCGGCAGGCGGTGGAACTGGTGAGCCGGCTCTTCGACGCCATGGCTGCCGACGAGCGTGTGCCCGCCGACGTCGGCCTGCTGATCTCGCGCCTGCACGGCCCGGTGATGCGGCTGACGCTGCGCGACGGCAGCTTGCTCGACCAGGACGCGCACCCGCTGTGGCGCTTCATCAACCGGCTCGCCTTCGAAGCCGAAATGGTGCCCGACGCGACCGACCCCGAGCGCATGCAGTTGCTCAGGTCGGCACAGGCCGTCGTCGATCAGCTGACCACCGAGCCCGAGCAGAACGCCGGCCTGTACCGCTGGGCCATGGAGCGACTGGAGAACTTCCTGAGCAGGCGCCTGGTGCGCCGGCTCTCGGCCGCCAGCAGCCACATCGGCGCGCTGCACAAGCTCGAAGACACGTTGTGCGCCGGCCAGACCTCGCCGTCGACGATGCACGGCACGCTCGACGTGGCACAGCTCGACACCGTGCCGGCCGACCTGCTGGCCGACCCGCAGCGCCTGCCGGCTGGCGCCGGCGACGGCCAGGCCTGGCTGAACCAGTTGCAGCCCGGCGACTGGGTGCGCATGTTCCTGCAGGGCCGCTGGGTGCACGCACAACTGCTGTGGCCGGGTGAACGGCAGGAGATCTGGCTCTTCGGCGATGGCGCCTCCGACGCCACCTGGGCCGTGCGGCGCGGCGCGCTGCTGCTGATGCACGAGCAGGCGCTGCTCAAGACACTCAGGCAGCGCTCGATCGTCGGTTCTGCGGCGGCCAGGGTGCAGGAGCAGATGGTGGCCGACGCCGCGGCGTGACCGGCGCTGCCGGCGCTGGACCTTCAGGCCGGCGGCAACAGGCGTTCGACCCGGTCGGCCACCAGCGCCGGCTGCTCGTGAACGATCCAGTGCGAGGCCTCGGGCACATGTTCGACATCCAGCGTGGGCACCCAGCGCTGCAGTCCGTCCAGCAAGCCGGGCAGCAAGGCCTGGTCCTGGTCTCCCCACAACACCGTGGTTGGCACGCGCACCGTCACCGTCTCGTCGGGCCACACCAGGGAGTGCAGCGGGTCACCCAGCCCGCTGGCCGGCTTCAGCGGCGAAGCGCGGTAGTAGTTGAGCGGCCCGGTCAAGCCACTCTGCCAGGCCGCCTCGAACTGCTCACGCACGGCAGGCGTGAGCCAGGCCGCAGTGCCGAAAAACCGCCACAGGCGCGCGTATCCACGCTCGGCCAGCAGGGCCTCGGCAGCGGGCCGGCAGAGGAAATTCATGTACGCGCTGGCCGCCTGCTGCGCCGGGTTTGCGCGCAGCTCGCGCAGGAAGGCTGCAGGGTGCGGTGAGTTGATGATCAAGAGCTGCCTGATCAGCTCGGGTCGCTGCGCCGCCAGGGCCCAGGCCAGGGCCCCGCCCCAGTCGTGCGCCACCAGCACGTCGAGCGGTGCGCCCACGGCCTCGATGGCCGCCGCGATGTCGGCCACCAGAGGGCGGGCGCGGTAGGACGCCACGTCGGCGGGTGCCGAAGAGCCCGCATAGCCGCGCAGGTTGGGCGCCACGCAGGCCGCCAGCGGTGCCAGGCGCTGCATCACGTCGTCCCAGACGAAGGCCGCTTCCGGAAAACCGTGCAGCAGCATCACCCGCGCGCGCCCGGCGCCCGCGGCACGGCAGGCCAGCGTGATGCCGTGCGGCAGCGCCAGGTCGAAGCGCCGGATCACGCCGACAGCGCCCAACCGTGCAGCACCTCGGCGACGTCGCCCAGACCTTGCCGGGACAGCGCCGAAAACAGCGTCACGCCGATGTCGGCGCCTGCGGTGGAGAACTCCGCCAGCACCGCCTGCGCCGCCTGCAGCGCGGTCTGGGCATCACGCCGGTTGAGCTTGTCGGCCTTGGTCAGCAGCGCCAGCAGCCGCACCTCGCCGTTGGCCAGGCGCGGCGCCATGAGTTCGAGCAAGCGGCGGTCGAGGTCGGTGAAACCCAGCCGCGAATCGATCATCAGCACCACGCCGTGCAGGGGGCGGCGCCACTGCAGGTAGTCGGCCATCACCTCCTGCCAGCGCAGCTTGGCGGCACGCGCCACGGCGGCGTAGCCGTAACCCGGCAGGTCGGCAAAGAGTGCATCGGGCGCGTCCTTGGGGCCGACTTCGAACAGGTTGATGTGTTGCGTGCGCCCCGGGGTGCGCGACGCGAAGGCCAGGCGCTTCTGTTGCGCCAGCCGGTTGATGGCAGTGGACTTGCCGGCATTGCTGCGGCCGACGAAGGCGATCTCGGGCAACTCGCTGGCAGGCAACTGGTCGAGCCGGCTCGCGGTGGTGAGAAAGCGGGCGCTGTGGGCCCAAGCCAGCGCCGCTTTGGCGCTCTCCCCGAGAGCGTTTTCGGGAGCCTGCAAGGTGGGTGTCATGGTGCATTGTAAAATTCCCGGCTTTGCTTGACCCACCAGCTCCTTTGTCGAAGGCTCTCCGTATGCAGCTGCCCCTCGTCCTGGCCTTGATGGCCCTGCTCACCGGCCCCGCACTGGCCGCCGAAAGCAAGCCCGCGTTCAAGTCCGACCCGGCCAAGGGCCAGCAACTGGCTGCCACTTGTGCCGCCTGCCACACCGCCGACGGCACGCGCGGCCTGCCGGCCAACCCCATCCTGCAGGGCCAGCATCCCGAGTATCTGGTCAAGCAGCTGACCGAGTTCAAGGGCGGCAAGCGTGAGAACGCCATCATGTCCGGCATGGCGGCGCCGCTGGCCGTAGAAGACATGAAGCACATCGCGGCGTATTACGCTTCGAAAAAGGCGCCGACCGGCTTTGCGAAGAGCAAGGAAACCGTGGCCCTGGGCGAGCAGATCTACCGCGGCGGCATCGCCGCCAGGCAGGTGCCGGCCTGTGCCGGCTGCCACAGTCCGAACGGCGCCGGCATCCCGGCCCAGTACCCGCGTCTGGGCGGCCAGCACGGCGAGTACACCGAGGCGCAGTTGCTCGCCTTCCGCTCCGGCGCGCGCGGCAACAACGCGCAGATGACGACCATCGCCAACAAGATGAACGAGCGCGAGATCGCCGCCGTCGCCGACTACATCGCCGGGCTGCGCTAGCCGCTTGCCGCCAAGGCAGTACACACGGGCTGGTCTTGACCAGCCCGTCTGCTTTGGCGGGTCCGTGCTGCTGTAAGGTCCGGCGTCCGTTCACGACTGGGAAGCTCCACTCGGAGCCGCGATGCACGACGCCATGAAACGAGCCCCTGTCCACCCCGTCCCTTCCGAGATCACGCCCGACGCCGTGGTCCGGCAACGCCGGCAACTGATCCAGGGCGCCGCCGCGGCGGCTGCGCTGGCCGCCCTGCCGGCAAGCGCGCAGGCGCCGCATCCCGGCAAGCTGGCGGCATTGCCGGGCGTCAAGAGCACGGTGCCCGGCGCGCTGTCGATGGACAAGCCCACGCCCTACGCCGACGCCACCAGCTACAACAA
>JACZKT010000098.1 GCA_014859905.1 Rubrivivax sp. | reverse complement strand
TGGAAGCACCTGCCGCTGGCCGGCCTGGTGGGCGCGGTGATCGCGCTGGAAATGGCGCTGGTGCTGATGCGCGGCTTCCAGCTCGAGGCGCCGGCGCCCGGCGCGCGTGCGCTGGAGATGGGCAACACCAAGCTGCTGGGCATCGAGATCTACACCCAATACCTCTACCCGCTGCAACTGGCGGCGGTGCTGCTGCTGGTGGCCATCATCGCGGCCATCGCGCTGACGCTGCGCGCTCGCAAGGACAGCCGGCACATGGATCCTTCGCAGCAGGTGCGCGTGAAGCGCGCCGATCGCGTGCGCCTGGTGAAGATGGACCCGGTGGTTGAAACACCGTCGAAGCAGGAAGGCCCCGCGCCATGAGCCTCGGCCCCATCACGCTCGGCCACTACCTGTCGCTGGGGGGCATCCTGTTTGCCCTCTCCGTGATCGGCATCTTCCTGAACCGCCGCAACCTGATCGTGCTGCTGATGGCCATCGAGCTGATGCTGCTGGCCGTGAACCTGAACTTCGTCGCCTTCTCGCACTACCTGCCGCTGGAGGCCGACCGCATGGCCGGCCAGGTGTTCGTGTTCTTCATCCTCACCGTGGCCGCGGCCGAGTCGGCGATCGGCCTGGCGATCCTGGTCGTGCTGTTCCGCAGCCGGGCATCGATCAAGGTCGATGAACTCGACGAGTTGAAAGGCTAGCCCGGTCATGGCCACCACGATCTCACAGGGGCTGCTGCTCACCGTGCCGCTGGCGCCGCTGGCCGGTGCGCTCATCGCCGGCCTGGCGGGCCGCTGGGTCGGCCGCCGTGGCGCGCACTTCTTCACCATCCTGGGCGTATTCATCGCCTTCGTCTGCTCTGCCATGGTGCTGTCGCAGGTGGCGGCCGGCGCGCGCTTCAACGCCACCATCTACGAATGGATGGTGCTGGGCAAGCTGGTGATGGAGGTCGGCTTCCTGGTCGACGGCCTGACCGCGATGATGATGGTGGTGGTGACCTTCGTCTCGCTGATGGTGCACGTCTACACCATCGGCTACATGGACGGCGACCCCGGCTACCAGCGCTTCTTCTCGTACATCTCGCTGTTCACCTTCAGCATGCTGATGCTGGTGATGAGCAACAACTTCCTGCAGCTGTTCTTCGGCTGGGAAGCAGTGGGTCTGGTGAGCTACCTGCTGATCGGCTTCTGGTTCAGGAAGCCGACCGCGATCTTCGCCAACATGAAGGCCTTCATCGTCAACCGCGTCGGCGACTTCGGCTTCATCCTCGGCATCGGCCTCGTCGTCGCCTACGGCGGCACGCTGAACTACGCCGAGGCCTTCGCCAAGGCGCCCGAGCTGGCCAAGCTCACCTTCCCGGGCACCGACTGGATGCTGATCACGGTGGCCTGCATCTGCCTGTTCATCGGCGCCAGGGGCAAGAGCGCGCAGTTCCCGCTGCATGTCTGGCTGCCCGATTCGATGGAGGGCCCGACACCGATCTCGGCGCTGATCCACGCCGCCACCATGGTCACCGCGGGCATCTTCATGGTGGCGCGCATGTCGCCGCTGTTCGAGCTCTCGGACACCGCACTCAACTTCGTGCTCGTCATCGGCGCCATCACGGCCCTCTTCATGGGCTTGCTGGGCATCATCCAGAACGACATCAAGCGCGTGGTGGCCTATTCCACGCTCAGCCAGCTCGGCTACATGACGGTGGCGCTGGGCGCCAGCGCGTATTCGGTGGCGGTGTTCCACCTCATGACGCACGCCTTCTTCAAGGCGCTGCTGTTCCTGGCCGCCGGCAGCGTGATCATCGGCATGCACCACGACCAGGACATCCGCAACATGGGTGGCCTGCGCAAGCATATGCCGATCACCTGGATCACGGCGCTGCTGGGCAGCCTGGCACTCATCGGCACGCCGCTGTTCGCCGGCTTCTACAGCAAGGACAGCATCATCATGGCCGTGGAGGCCAGCAAGCTGCCGGGCACGCCCTTTGCCATCTTCGCGGTGGTGGCCGGCGTCTTCGTGACCGCCTTCTATTCCTTCCGCATGGTTTTCCTGGTCTTCCACGGCAAGGAGCGCTTCCACCACAAGCCCCATCCGCCGGAAGACGACCACGCGCACGGTGATGAGCACGACGCCACGCCGCACGAATCACCCTGGGTCGTCACCGCGCCGCTGATCCTGCTCGCCGTGCCTTCGGTGCTGATCGGGTTCCTCGCCATCCAGCCGATGCTGTTCGGCGAATTCATGAAGGATTCGATCTTCGTCGACACGGTCAGGCACCCGGCGATGAAGGAACTCGCCGCGCAGTTCCACGGTGCCGCGGCGATGGCGCTGCACGGACTGCAGACGCTGCCGTTCTGGCTGGCGCTGGCGGGCGTGGTCACGGCCTGGTGGTTCTATCTCAAGCAGCCGGCGATTCCGGCCGCGATCGCGCGCACCTTCAGCCCCGTGGTGCGCGTGCTCGAGAACAAGTACTACCTCGACTGGTTCAACGAACACGTGCTGGCCGCCGGTGCGCGGCTCGTCGGCACCGGCCTGTGGAAGGGTGGCGACGTGGCGGTGATCGACGGCGCCATCAACGGCAGCGCCAAAGCCGTGGGCGGGCTGGCCGGCGTGCTGCGCCAGTTCCAGAGCGGCCGCCTGTACCAGTACGCGCTGGTCATGCTGCTGGGCATCTTCGGCCTGCTCACCTGGCGGCTGTGGCCCTACTTCAGCGGCCTCATGCGCTGAGGGCGGGCGCCGAACATGCAAGAAGAACAAGAGGGAACACGATGGGTCTGCTGAGCGTCGCGATCTGGCTGCCGATCGCCTTCGGCGTGCTGCTGCTCGCCGTCGGCCGCGACGACAACGCCGCTCCGGTGCGGGCGATCGCCTTGATCGGCGCGCTGGTGTCGCTGCTCGCCACCTTGCCGCTGGTCACCGGCTTCGACCGCGGCACCGCCCACATGCAGTTCGTCGAGAAGCTGCCGTGGATCGAGCGCTTCAACCTGCACTACCACCTCGGTGTCGACGGTCTGTCGCTGTGGTTCGTGCCGCTCACCGCCTTCATCACGGTGATCGTGGTCATCTCCGCCTGGGCAGTGGTGACCGATCGTGTGGCGCAGTACATGGGCGCCTTCCTGATCCTGTCGGGGCTGATGATCGGCGTCTTCTGCGCCCTCGACGGCATGCTGTTCTACGTCTTCTTCGAGGCCACGCTGCTGCCGATGTACATCATCATCGGCGTCTGGGGCGGGCCCAAGCGCGTCTACGCGGCGTTCAAGTTCTTCCTCTACACGCTGCTGGGCTCGCTGCTGATGCTGGTGGCGCTGGTCTACCTGTACTTCAAGAGCGGCGGCAGCTTCGACATCCTGACCTGGCACAAGCTGCCGCTGCCGATGAATGCGCAGACGCTGCTGTTCTTCGCCTTCTTCGCCGCCTTCTCGGTCAAGGTGCCGATGTGGCCGGTGCACACCTGGCTGCCCGACGCGCACGTCGAGGCGCCCACCGGCGGCTCGGTGGTGCTGGCGGCCATCATGCTCAAGCTGGGCGCCTACGGCTTCCTGCGCTTCTCGATGCCGATCACGCCCGATGCCGCGCGTGCATACGACTGGGTCATCATCGGCCTGAGCCTGATCGCGGTGCTCTCCATCGGCCTCGTGGCGCTGGTGCAGCGCGACATGAAGAAGCTGGTGGCCTACAGCTCGATCGTGCACATGGGCTTCGTGACGCTGGGCTTCTTCATCTTCAATCCGCTCGGCGTGGCCGGCGGCATCGTGCAGATGATCAGCCACGGCTTCGTCTCGGGCGCCATGTTCCTGTGCATCGGCGTGCTCTACGACCGCGTGCACAGCCGCGAGATCGCGTCGTATGGCGGCGTGGCCAATACGATGCCGCGCTTCGCCGCCTTCGCGGTGCTGTTCGCGATGGCCAACGCCGGGCTGCCGGGCACCGCCGGCTTCGTCGGCGAGTGGATGGTCATCCTGGGCGCCGTGCAATACAACTTCTGGATCGCCGCGCTGGCGGCCACGACGCTGGTCTTCGGCGCCGCCTACACACTGTGGATGGTCAAGCGGGTGTACTTCGGCGACGTGGCCAACGACGATGTGCGGCAGCTCTCCGACATCAACGGGCGCGAGTTCCTGATGCTGTCGCTGCTGGCCGCGGCCGTACTGGCCATGGGCCTGTATCCCAAGCCCTTCACCGACGTCATGAACGTCTCGGTGACCGAGTTGCTGCGGCACGTGGCCGTGCCCAAGCTGAACTGACGGCCACCCGCGAAGAACAAGATCATGACTGCTATGAACTGGCCCGTCGTCGTCCCCGAGATCTGGCTGCTGGCCATGGCCTGCGTGGTGCTGCTGGCCGACCTCTTCGTCACCGACGCCGAGCGCCGGGCGACCTTCTGGCTGACGCAGTTCACGGTGGCCGTGTTCGCCGCGCTGCACCTCGTCTACTACAACGCCGGGGCCACGGCCTACGGCATGAAGGGCCTCGTCGTCGTCGACCCCATGGGCCACCTGCTGGCCTTCTTCGCCGCACTGGCGGTGCTGGTGACGCTGGCCTACGCGCGCCCGACGCTGGCCGCGCGCGACATGGCCAAGGGCGAGTTCTACACGCTGACGCTGTTCGTGCTGCTGGGCATCTCGGTGATGTGCTCGGCCAACCACTTTCTCGTCGTCTATCTCGGGCTGGAGCTGATGAGCCTGTCGCTGTACGCGCTGACGGCGCTGCGCCGCGACCACGCCGTGGCCACCGAGGCGGCGATGAAGTATTTCGTGCTCGGCGCGCTGGCCAGCGGCTTCCTGCTCTACGGCCTGTCGATGATGTACGGCGCCACCGGCTCGCTGGAGATCCCGCGCGTCTTCGAGCAGATCGCCACCGGCCGCATCAACAACGAGGTGCTGGTGTTCGGGCTCGTCTTCATCGTCGCCGGGCTGGCCTTCAAGCTCGGCGCGGCGCCGTTCCACATGTGGGTGCCCGACGTCTACCAGGGCGCGCCCACCGCGGTGACGCTGCTCATTGGCGGCGTGCCCAAGTTCGCCGCCTTCGCGATCACGATCCGGCTGCTGGTCGAGGGCATGCTCGGCCTGGCCGTGGACTGGCAACAGATGTTCATCGTGCTCGCCGTGGCCTCGCTGGCGGTGGGCAACATCGCGGCCATCGCGCAGCGCAACCTCAAGCGCATGCTGGCCTACAGCACCATCGCGCAGATGGGCTTCGTCGTGCTGGGGCTGACCGCCGGGGTCGTCAGCGGCAACACGCTGTCGGCGGCCAACGCCTACAGCTCGGCGATGTTCTACATGGTGAGCTACGTGTTCACGACCTTGGGCACCTTCGGGCTCATCATGGTCTTGTCGCGGCAGGGCTTCGAAAGCGAGGAGATCGAAGACCTCGCCGGCCTGTCGCGCCGCAGCCCGTGGGTCGCCGGCGTGATGACCGTCTTCATGTTCTCGCTCGCCGGCGTGCCGCCGATGCTGGGCTTCTTCGCCAAGCTGTCGGTGATCCAGGCCCTGGTCAGCACCAACGTCACGCTGTACATCGTGCTGGCGGTGGTGGCGGTGCTGTTCTCGCTCGTCGGCGCCTTCTACTATCTGCGCGTGGTCAAGGTGATGTGGTTCGACGAACCGGTGCAGACCGCCGCCGTGCAGCGCTCGCAAGGCGTGGCCGCGCTGCTGGCCGCCAACGGCCTGGCGGTGCTGATCCTGGGGCCGTTCTCCGGTGGGCTGATGGCGATGTGCCGCGACGCCATCGTCAGGACGCTGGCGACCTGAACCCCGTGAACGAAGACGCCGAAGCGCACCTGCTCGAACGCCGCGTCGGCGGCACCACGCTGCTCAGCGGCGGCTTCCTCGAAGTGCGTCGCGACGAAGTGCTGCTGCCCGACGGCAGTGCGGCCACGCGCGAGTACATCCTGCACCCGGGCGCAGTGGCGGTGGTTCCCGTGCTCGACGACGGGCGCCTGGTGCTGGTGCGCCAGTACCGCTACCCGGTGGCCAAGGTGCTGCTCGAGTGGCCTGCCGGCAAGCGCGACGACGGCGAGACGACGCTGGCCTGCGCCAAGCGCGAGCTGCAGGAGGAAACCGGCTACACGGCGCGCGAGTGGGCCTACGGCGGCGAGATCCACAACGCCGCGGCGTATTCCAGCGAAAGCATCTCGATCTGGTTCGCGCGCGGCCTGGTGGCCGGCCCGCAGCGCCTGGACAGCGGCGAGTTCGTCGAGATGGTGGTGCTGAGCGAGGCTGAACTCGACGCCGTCGCCAGCCGCGGCGAACTGACCGACGTGAAGACGATCATCGGCCTGCAATGGCTGCAGCGCTGGCGCGCCGGCACGCGTGAACTGGCCTGGCACGGTGCGTCGCAGGCCGCCGCCCTATGATGAGGGCACCATGAAAGTGCTCAACCTGCGCTGCGCCAACGGCCACGGCTTCGAGGGCTGGTTTGCGTCCGACGAAGACTTCATGGCGCAGAACGGCCGTGGCGCGGTCGAATGCCCGCTGTGTGCCGACCAGGGGGTCACGCGTTTGCCGGCGGCGCCGCGGCTGAACCTGTCGGGCGCGCGCGAGCCGCAACCGCAACCGCAGCCCACGCCCACGCCTGCGGTCGATGCGCGGCCGGCCGACCTGCAGGCCGCCTGGCTGCAGACGGTGCGCCACCTGATGGCGAACACCGAAGACGTGGGCGAACGTTTTGCCGAAGAGGCGCGCCGCATCCATTACGGCGAAGAGCCGCAACGCGGCATCCGCGGCCAGGCCACGCCCGAGCAACGCCACGCGCTGCTGGAAGAGGGCATCGAGACGATGTCGATCCCGGTGCCGGCGGCCCTCAAGGGCCCGATTCAATAGTCCGGGAACGGGCGCAGCGCCGCTCCTGCAAGCTCGCTAAAGCACGCGCCCCGGGTTCAGGATTCCCAGCGGGTCCAACGCCGCCTTGACGGCGCGCATCATCTGCAGCGCCACCGGCGACTTGCGCAGCGCCAGTTCGTCGCGCTTGAGCGCGCCGATGCCGTGTTCGGCCGAGAACGAGCCGCCGTACGGCGCCAGCGCGTCGAACACCAGCGTGTTGATGGTGTGTTCGTGTTCGTCCAGGAAGCGCTGGCCGTCGGCGCCGGGCGGGGCTTGCACGTTGTAGTGCAGGTTGCCGTCGCCGAGGTGGCCGAAGTTGACCAGGCGCACGCCGGGAAAGTGCCGCGCCAGCAGCGCGTCGGTGGCGGCGACGAATTCCGGTATCGCCGACACCGGCAGCGAGATGTCGTGTTTGACGTTCAGGCCTTCCTCGGACTGCGCCAGCGGGATAGCCTCGCGCAGCTGCCACAAGGCCCGCGACTGCGCCAGGCTCTCGGCGACCACGGCGTCACCGACGACGCCGGCCTCCAGCGTCGCACCCAGCAACGACTCGAAGCGCGCGCATGCCGGCACCTCGCCCTCGGTGTCGCTCTGCTCCAGCAGCACGGTCCAGGGCGCCGCGGGCAGCGGCTGCGGCAGCGCGGGGAAATGGCGCGCCACCAGATCCAGCGCGAAGCGGCCCATGACCTCGAAGCCCGTCAGTCCGGCGCCCAGGCGCGAGCGCGCCAACTTCAGCAGCGCCACGCACTGCGACAGGTCGTCGCAGGCCGCCAGCGCCGTGCTGGTGGCCGCCGGCAGTGGTGCCAGCTTCATCGTCGCCGCGGTGATGATGCCCAGCGTGCCTTCGCTGCCGATCATCAGGTTGCGCAGGTCGTAGCCGGTGTTGTCCTTGCGCAGGCCGCTCAAGCCGTCCCAGATGTCGCCCTGCGCCGTCACGACCTCCAGGCCCAGGCACAAGTCGCGCGCATTGCCCCAGCGCAGCACCTGCGTGCCGCCGGCGTTGGTGGCCAGGTTGCCGCCGATGGTGCAGCTGCCCTCGGCGGCCAGGCTCAGTGGCAGCAGCAGGCCGCGCGCGCGTGCCGCCTCCTGCAGCGTTTGCAGCACGCAGCCGGCTTCGGCGGTGAGCGTGAGGTTGGCATCGTCGATGGCGCGGATGTGATTCATGCGCTGCAGGCTCAGCAGCACCTGCGTGCCGCTGGCGTCGGGCACGCCGCCGCCCACCAGGCCGGTGTTGCCGCCCTGCGGCACCACGGACACACGCGCTGCGGCGCAGGTGCGCACCACTGCGGCCACTTCTGCGGTGCTGCCCGGCCGCACCACGGCCAGCGCCCGGCCGCGCCAGCGGCGGCGCCAGTCCAGCTCCCAGGCCGAGAGGTCGCCCTCGCTGAGCACGTTCGCCGCACCGACGGCGCCGCGCAGCGTTTCCAGCAGGTTCGAAGCCGCCATCCGCCCGGCCTCAGGCGGCGGCCTGCGCCGCATTGCGCAGCCGCCAGCGTATGTACAGCGCACTGGCGGCGAACAGCAGCAGGCACAGCGCGATCTCGGTCACGGCCAAGATCCGTGACCAGCCTTGCTCCGTGGTGGCGCGCACCACGCCTTCCATGAAGTACAGCCACACCAGCAGGCTCAGCCAGCGGAAGGTGACCATGCGGTGGCGCAGCAGGCCCAGCACGCACAGTGCCAGCGGCAGCACCTTGATCGCCAGCGTGCCGCTGCCGGTGGGCGCCAGCCACAGCTCCCAGGCCAGGCCGAGCGCGATCAGACCCAGCAGGCCGGCCAAGGCCAGGGCGCGGGCCGCGCGCACCACGGCGTCGGGTTGTCGCTGCGGGTCAGGCGCGGCGGGGGCATCGTGTCCAGGCATGCTGGCATCATAGCCAGCATGAGCACGCTACTCGATCTGGGGGGCAAGGTCGGGCAGCCGGTGGCGGTGCTGCTGGAGACGCTACGCAACTGGCCCTGGTACGAGACGCTGCGCACCTTGTACCAGCGCTTCCGCGAGGATCGCCTGGGTTTGACCGCCGGCAGCCTGACCTTCACGACGCTGATCGCGCTGGTGCCGCTGTTCACGGTGATGCTGGCGGTGTTCACCGCCTTTCCGATGTTCGCCAGCATCCAGGCCGACCTGGAGCGTTACTTCCTGAACAGCCTGGTGCCCGACAACATCGCACGGCCGGTGCTGAGCGCGCTGACCGAATTTGCCGGCAAGGCGCGCGGCATGGGCGCAGCGGGCCTGGTGCTGCTGGTCATCACGGCGCTGGCCTTGATGATGACCATCGACCGCACGCTCAACGCCATCTGGCGCGTGCGCCAGAAGCGGCCGTTCGCCCAGCGCGTGCTGGTGTACTGGGCGGCACTCACGCTGGGGCCGGTGGCGCTGGGCTTGAGCCTGTCGCTGACCTCGTATGCGCTGTCGGCGCCGCGCGGGCTGGTCACGGTGTTGCCCGGCGGCGTGGCCTTCGCGCTCAACGCGCTCCAGTTCCTGCTGCTGGCTGCGGGCATGGCCGGCCTGTTCCGCTATGTGCCCAACGTGTCGGTGCGCTGGCGCCATGCCTGGGCCGGTGGCCTGTTCGTCGCCGTGGCCTTCGAGGGCACGCAAAAGGCGCTGGTCTGGTACGTGGCCTCGGTGCCCACCTACTCGGCGGTGTACGGTGCCTTCGCCACCGCGCCGATCCTGCTGCTGTGGGTCTACCTCGGCTGGGTCATCGTGCTGCTCGGCGCAGTCATCGCCGCCTACGCCCCCAGCCTGCAGATGCGCGTGGCGACCATCGCAGCCACCGCCGGCTGGCGCTTCGAACTGGCGCTGACGGTGCTGAGGCAGCTCGACGCGGCACGGCGCTCCGGGCACCATGGCCTGTCGCTGGCGGCCATGGCCGAGTCGCTGCGGGCCGACCCGCTGCAGCTGGAGCCGGTGGTCGAACTGCTGGCCGAGCTGGACTGGGTGTCGCGCCTGGACGAGGCCGGCGATGCGCGGCACGTGCTGCTGTGCGATCCGGCCGCCACCGGGCTGATGCCGCTGATCGATCGCACCTTGCTCGAGCCCGGCGCCGCGTCGGCGGCCTTGCGCAGCGCTGCCGGCCTGGACCGTCTGACCCTGGCCGACGTGCTCGCGAGTCGACGAAAGGACGCCCCGGGCTGACGCTTCAGGCGAGGGCGGCGCGCAGCGCCGCCAGCGTGGCGTCGGGGGTTTCGGCCGGTTGGAGGTGGCCGCTGGGCACGGTCACGACGCGGGCCTTCAGCGCGGCGGCGATGTCG
>JACZKT010000097.1 GCA_014859905.1 Rubrivivax sp. | reverse complement strand
GAGGAGGTGCGCCTGGTGCTGCGCGGCCAGGCGGCGCCGGCGCACGGCATGATCCCGCCGCACTGCTGGGGTCACGACGCGCAGCTCAGGAGCGAGATGGGCACGCCGAGCGCGGCGCGGGCGCAGGCGCTGCTCGAGCTGTACGGCTACACCGACCGCAACGCCGACGGTTGGCGCGAGCAGCCCGACGGCCGGGCGCTGCTGCTGCGCCTGGCCTTCCAGCCCGACCGCCGTTCACGCGCGGCCAGCGAGCTGTGGCTGAAGCGGCTGCGGGCCGTGGGGCTGCGCGTGCAGTTCGAGTTCGCGCCCTTCGGCGAACAGATCAGGCGCGCGCTGGCCGGCCAGCTGATGATGTGGGGCTTCATCTGGTCGGCGCCGAATCCCGACGGCGACTTCTACCTCGGCCTGGCCTACGGCCCCAACGCCGACCAGAGCAACGACGCGCGCTTCAGGCTGCCGGCCTTCGACCGCCTCTACGAACGCCAGCGCGTGCTGCCCGACGGCCCCGAGCGGCTGGCGCTGATGCGCCAGGCGCACAAGCTGATGCTGGCCTACGTGCCGTACATCGCGCACAACCACCCCATCACCACCGAGCTCCTGCACGCCCATGTGCAAGGCCCGCTGCGCCGGCCGTTCGGCGGCGACTGGTGGCGGTGGGCGGGGGTCGCGTGAGGGAGCGCGCCTGGGCAACAGGCAAGACCTGGCTGTTGCTCGCGATTCCCCGCGTTCACCAAAGATGGCTCACGGCCCGAGCAGTGCGAGACGGGGGAAGTAAGTGGAATACCCGGCCGGATCCCGCGTGAGAACGCTGAGATTGGCCACTGCAGCATGGGCGCCAATGAAGAAGTCGGGCAGCGGTAGAAGCCGCTGGCCACCTCGGCGCCGATACACGCCGAACGCCTTTGCGGCAAGGGCCGCACACGCCCACGGCAGGCTGCTGCGCTGGACTTCGTAGACGTCGAGCAGTTCATCCAGCGCCGCGACATCGGGACCCGGCACGAGCAGCTCCGTATAAATGATCAGGTTGATATGCAGGGGAGCCCTCTCGCTGCACTGTTGGAGTTGCTCGACGGCCCATTCCTGCCAAGGACTTGCGGCGTCGATGCAATCCACCCACACATTCGTATCGACGAGCACCCCCGCACTGCCGTCGTAGCCAGCGAGGCTAGGGGCGACCACGGCTGGCGCTTGCGGACGCGTCGTCTCCGCCGCGAAGGAAGTCCATGATCTCCTGCGCTCCCAGTTGCCGGAACTCCGGGCTCAGGGTGCTGCGCACTCTTGCAGCCGCTGCACGTAGCCTTTCACGTCTGTCGTTCCTGACATGGCTGGCCACCGGCGTGACGACGATCCTGCCGCCGTCAAGACTGAACGAAACCTCGCTTCCCGGCACCACGCCTGCTGCAGCGCGTATGTCCTTCGGGATCGTGACCTGCCCCTTTTCACTAACCCGCATGTTTCGACTCCTTCGGTGGCAGTAGGAATTGGAAGTAGGAATTGGTAGTAGGAATCGTAGCACGCTCTGCAGCGGGACGAGAAAGTGGGTGGAGGCGCCGTTTGATGCACCGTGTGCGCATGGCTGAGAGCGGGACTGCGGGGGGAGCGTCCAGCGACGCCACCTTGACGCCGATTCGGGGCGGCGCTCGCGCTCGCCAGAGAGCGGCCCGAAGCCCGGGCCGCCTGGCGGCAGTTGCTGACCCCGTCGCCCGCACCAACGGGCCGTGCAGGTCCCGTCGCCTCGTCAGCCCACCGGTGGGTCGAACCAGTTCTGCACTTCCAGGCCCTCGATGCGCTCGAAGTGCTGCGCGTTGCGGGTGGCCAGCGGCACCCCTTGCGTCAGTGCCGTGGCGGCAATCAATGGGTCCAGGGTTCCGCAGGGCCGACCCGCAAGCCGCTGCGCAGCGGCAATGTCGCCGGCTCGCGTGCTGACCGCCTCGCTCACCGGCAGCCAGGTCACCAGCGGCAGCAACTCACGCTGAATCCGGGCCCAGAAGAGCGAAGCATCGGGCCTCAGCGCCGAGCCGAAACGCATCTCGAAGCGCGTGACCTCCGAAGCAAACAGCGTTTTCGAAGTGAACTGCAGCAGGCGGCCGATGACCGCGGGCGACGGGCGTGGGCGCAGCACCTCGCTGAGCACGTTGGTGTCCAGCAGCACCATGGTCAGGCTTGCTCGAACGGGTTGGGCAGCGGTTCACGCCGGCTGTCGGCGCGCAGCGCATCCAGCGCGTCGAAGTACGCCGGGTCGGCCCAGGCCTGCGGGTTCTCGACCGTGCCGTCGGGCAGGAAGACGAACCGGCGCGCGAGCTGCTGAACAGGGTCCAGCGGCTCCGCAGGCGCGGGGGCCGGTGCCGCCAGGGCGGCGCGCAAGGCGTCGGCAACGACATCCTTCAGGCGCTGATTCCGCTCAGCGGCCCGAATCTTCACCGCGCGCATCAGCTCGTCGGGCAGCTCCAAGGTTGTTTTCATGCCATAAACCCATAGTTATGGTTTTATGCATCATAGCGCTGACTGCAATCGTGAATCGAGTCGCCAGTCGCCACCCTGCCGCTGGGGCGTCGGAGCCAGACTCGATGCGTCGGTGGGCCCAGGGGAGTGGGACACGGATTGATCTGATCGACCCACTCGCCACATGCGGCCCGGTGTGAGCGCCGGTCAAGACCCGTCCTCCGATGACGGCGAGGTGTCGGTTTTCGCTTTGCACGAATTTCAGATTCCTTGAGGCCCCTGCCAGGCCGCCGGAGGCGCCCCGGTTGAGCCATGTACTCATGGTTCAACCCC
>JACZKT010000096.1 GCA_014859905.1 Rubrivivax sp. | reverse complement strand
TTTCGCCAGGCTAGGCGCAGACCCGCAGCCGCACTGGCAGTGCGGCAAGGGGCTGCAACGACGCATGGCGGAAAAAGACGCGGTTTCATGTAGTGGTTTTGGTGAAACGGACTACTAGGTCCGGCATGCCGACTCAGTCGCCCGCCAGCACAGCCCGTCGCACGTATGGGCCGTCACGGTGCCTGCACAGCGCAAGTCGTCGCATGGCGGCTGCGTCAACCCCGCTGCCGCCGCTATAACCCTGCCGGCGGTCCCGGCGCCCGGCCCTTGCACGCCCGGCCCGCGAAATCGCCTCCCAGGAACCCGAAGGAACCCGCATGCGCACGCTCACCCACCGCCCGTCCCGCCTCAAGCCCGTCGCCCGCATCGCCCTGACCGCGCTCGCGCTGGCGGCGCCCGGCCTGGGTTTTGCGCAAAGCCTGCAGGAGTTGTACGAGGCGTCGCGCGCCTTCGACGCCACCTACCTGGCGGCCAAGGCCAATGCGCAGTCGGCCGAATACCGTGCCGCACAGTTCGAGGCGCTGCTGCGGCCGTCGGCGGCCGCCACCGCAGGCGCCAGCACCGCGCAGACCGACCTGCCGCGCCTGGGCCGCGGCGACACCAGCACCGTGCAGGGCGCCATCAACGGGCGCTACCCCTTGTTCAACCGCGCCAACGGTGTCACGGTCGAGCAGGCGCGCAAGTCGCTGGTCACGGCGCAGGCCGACCTCGACGCCGCCGAGCAGGACCTCATCCTGCGCCTGGCGCAGGCCTACTTCGACGTCATCGCCGCGCAGGACACGCTGGCCACGACGCAGACCAGCAAAGCCGCCATCACCGAGCAGCTGGCGTCGGCCAAGCGCAACTTCGAGGCCGGCACCGCCACCATCACCGACACCCGCGAAGCGCAGGCCCGCTTCGACCTCGCCACGGCGCAGGAGCTGGCGGCCGACAACGACCTGCGCAGCAAGCGCATCGCGCTCGACACGCTGGTCGGCCGCACCGCTGTGGCGCCCAGGCCGCTGGTGGTGCCGGTGGTGCTGCCGGGCACGACGCCGCCGAACCCCGAAGAGTGGGTGACGGTGGCCGACCAGCAGCACCCGACGGTGCGGCGCGCCCGCGTCGGCCTGGAAGTGGCGCAACTCGAGACCGCCAAGGCCCGCGCCGGCGACCTGCCGACGGTGGATGCCGTGGCTTCGGTGGGCGCCAACCACTCGCGTGGCAGCGGCGTCCAGCTGCCCGGCACCACCACCAGCGCCAGCCTGGGCGTGCAGATGAACTGGCCGCTGTACAGCGGCGGCGCGACGCAGAACCGCATCAAGGAAACGCTGCTGCTGGAAGAGAAGTCGCGCAACGACCTCGAAGCTGCACGGCGCGCGGTGGCGCAGGCCACGCGCGTGGCCTACTTCGGCGTGCAGTCCGGGCTGGCGCAGGTGAAGGCGCTGGAAGCGGCCGAGTCCTCGTCCAAGCTGGCGCTGGAAGCCACGCAGCTGGGCTACCGCGTCGGCGTGCGTGTCAACCTCGACGTACTCAACGCGCAGACGCAGCTCTTCACCACCCAGCGTGACCTGGCCAAGGCGCGCTACGACGTGCTGGTGGGCGGCCTGCGGCTGCTCCAGGCCTCGGGGCAGTTGTCGGCGGCCGACGTGGCAGCGCTGAACCGCTTGTTGGCCAGGTAAGAGGCAGGGCCTCTTGCGGCACGCGGCGGCCACATCGGCGCTGCTGTTCGGTCACCGGCACCACCGTCGGTCACAGCTCATGCGCAATGTTGTCCTTGCCATGACGACGTTGCCGGGACGGTTCGGCCTGGAGTCGTTCAGCCTTGAGTAAAGTACTCAGAGACCGAGCGCCCTTGGTATGCCAAGCTCCGCCATGAATTCCGAAGCCGGCCCCGCGAACGAAGCCTCCGCCGTGGCCGCCGCCGCCATCCTCGACGACGGCATGGTCGACGCGGACGCCTTGCTCGCCAGCCTCGTCCAGCAGCAGCGGCAGGCCGGCCGCCGTGTGCGCGGGCTGGTGATGACGCATCCGGACGGCGAGGCCGGCTGCGCCGGCGCCATGGTGCTGGTGGACATCGAAACGCACGAGGAATACCTCGTCTCGCAGCCGCTGGGCAGCGGCTCCAGGGCCTGCCGCGCCGACACGCAGGGCTTCGCGCGGGCGAGCCAGGTGCTGCGAGATGCACTGCATGCCGGGCCGGAACTGGTCGTCAGCAACCGCTTTGGCGGCCTGGAAGCCGAGGGTGGCGGTTTCGCCGCCGAGCTGCTGGATCTCATGGCGCAGGGCGTGCCGCTGCTCACGGTGGTGGCGACCCGGCACGTGGCTGCATGGGAGCGTTTCACGGGCGCGGCGTGCGTGTTGCCGGCGCAGGCGTGTGCCGTGTCCGCCTGGCTCGACCGGACCCTGGCGCGCAGGCCCGCGGCATGACGCTGGACAGCAAGGGCTGCTGCGGCGGCTGGCCCGCAACAGGCCCAGGCGCTTCAGCGACCGGCGCCTCAGTTGGCGCCGGGGAAGAACAGCTGCTCGCCGCCGATCTTGTAGCTGGCGATGGTGGCCTGCCCGGTGGGCGAAGCCACCCAGTCGGCAAAGGTCTGCGCCAGGTCCTTCTTCACATGCGGATGTCTGGCCGGGTCGACCACCATCACGCCGTATTGATTGAACAGGCGCTGGTCGCCCTGCACCAGAACCGCCAGCTCGCCGCGGTTCTTGAAGTTGAGCCAGGTGCCGCGATCGGCCAGCACACAGGCATTCATCGACGACGCCATGTTCAGCGCCGGGCCCATGCCACAGCCGCATTCCTTGTAACCCGCCGGCTTGGCGGCAGCGAAGTCCGCGCCGGCGGCCTTCCAGTAACGCGGCTCGGCGGCGTGGGTGCCGCTCTTGTCGCCCGCGCGAGATGAAAGAGGCGCTGCCTGAGGCCAGCTTCTTCAGCGCCGCCGCCACGGCGTTGCCACGAACGCCCGCAGGGTCGGCCTGCGGGCCGATGACGACGAAGTCGGTGTACATCACGGGCAGGCGCTTCAGGCCAAAGCCATCGGCGATGAATTTCTCTTCCGCGACCTGGTCGTGCACGAAGACCACGTCGGCATCGCCGCGGCGGGCGCTGTCGAGCGTCTTGCTGCTTGAGGTAAAAGCCCAGTGATGAACCTGCAGCCCCCCGATTCGGTCGATGCCGTGATGCAGCGGCTGGCCGAGCAGCAGTACATGTGCGACCGCCGCCTGGCCACGGCGCTGTTCCTGAGCCTGAAGTTGCAGCGCCCGCTGTTCCTGGAAGGCGAACCCGGCGTCGGCAAGACCGAGCTCGCCAAGGCGCTGGCCGCCACGCTGGGGGCAAAGCTGTTGCGCGTGCAGTGTTACGAAGGGCTGGACATCGCGCAGACCGCCTACGAATGGAACGTGGCGCGGCAGATGGTGGAGATCCGCCTGGCCGAGGCGGCGCACGCCATCGACCACGACCGGCTCGTGCGCAGCCTGTATTCACGCGAGATGCTGATCGAGCGGCCCTTGCTGCAGGCGCTGACGCAGAGCACTTCGCCGGTGCTGCTGATCGACGAACTCGACCGCGCCGACGAGCCTTTCGACGCTTTCCTGCTCGAGGTGCTGGCCGAGAACCAGCTCACCATCCCCGAACTGGGCACCATCCGCGCCAGCGCCCCACCCATCACGCTGATCACCAGCAACCGCACGCGCGAGATTCACGACGCGCTCAAGCGGCGCTGCCTGTATCACTGGGTCGAGTTCCCGAGCGTGGAGCGGGAACTGCAGATCGTGCGGCTGAAGGCACCGGGCGCGTCCGAGCGGCTGGGCCGGCAGGTGGTGGAGTTCGTGCAGCGCATGCGCACGCTCGACCTCTTCAAGAGCCCGGGCGTGGCCGAGACCATCGATTGGGCCAACGCGCTGGTGGCGCTGAATGCCATCCGGCTCGACCCGGCCAACGTGCACGACACGCTGGGCGTGCTGCTCAAATACCAGGACGACATCACGCGCGTGCAAGGTGGCGACGTGGTCAAGCTGCTGGACGAGCTGCGCGAGCGCGCCATCCTGGAGCCGCCGTGACGCGGGGCCGCATGCTGCTGGCCGAGAACATCGCCCACTTCTCGCGCGTGCTGCGCACGGCCGGCCTGCAGGTGGGGCCGGACCGCGTGCTCGCGGCCATCGCCGCCGTCGAAGCGGTGGGCCTGGACCGGCGCGAAGACGTGCGTTCGGCGCTGGCCGCGGTGATGCTCGATCGGCACGAGCAGCAGGTGCTCTTCGACGCCGCTTTCGACGCCTTCTTCCGCGACCCCAGGCTGCTGGAGCAGCTGATGTACGCGCTGCTGCCGAAGGTCAGTGGCCGCGGCGACACGCCGCGCCAGCCGCGCAACAAGCGCCTGAGCGAGGCGCTGGCCGCACCGCGCGAGCC
>JACZKT010000095.1 GCA_014859905.1 Rubrivivax sp. | reverse complement strand
ATCGGCTACCGCGTGCGCCCGGAGGTCACGGCAGCGTTCCTGGACACGGTGAGCCTGCTGCGCGGGCCGCGCCGGCGTGACGGCGCGACGTTCTGGCGCGTCTACCGCGACCTCTCGGACCCGACCCGTTACTGCGAGCGGTTCATCGTCACCAGCTGGGCCGACTACCTGCACCAGCGCGCCCGCGGCACGCTGGCCGAGCAGGAGATCGAGGCCCAGCTGCGCGGCTTCCTGCTGCCGGGCGAGGTGCCGAGCACGCAGCACTACATCGCCGAGCGCTGAGCGCTGAGCACGGCCCGGCGGCGCTGCAGCCGGCGGCGGTTCACGCCCGTCATAACGCGCTTGCCATGGCCGCAACCGGACCTTTGCCGCCGAATTGCCTCGCTGCAGACCGGTCGATATACTGGCCGGCAACGGAGATGGCATGCCTCCCGTAAGCACCCGTGAGGGTTGATGATGCCTACCAGGGTCCCGGCGGGGACGGTGTAGGTCATCGAGCGCGGCAAGCCCGTGCCATCGCTGCATCGGTCGCTCCGGTACGTTCGAAGAAGAAGGAGCGACATGAGCGGCTTTCCGATGCTTGCAGTCTTCGGCGGTGCCGGATGCGGCGCCTTGCTGCGATGGTGGCTGGGCGCCTGGCTGAACCCCGTGTTCCCGACCCTCCCGCTGGGCACACTGGCCGCGAATCTGATTGGCGGTCTGCTGGTGGGTGCCGCCAGCACCTTCTTCACGCACAACGCCGGCCTGTCGCCGGAATTCCGCCTGCTGATCATCACCGGCTTCCTGGGCGGCCTGACGACCTTCTCCACGTTCTCGGCGGAGGTCATGACGCTGATCGGCCGGCAGGAGTACGCATGGGCGCTGGGCGCGGCAGGCGCACACCTGGTCGGTTCCCTGTTCCTGACCGGCATCGGCATCCTGGTCGCCAATGCCGTCTTCATCAGGGCCTAGCCGGGCGAACATGGCCGCGGAGCCGACGAACACCGGCACCGGACCCGCCACTGCACCGTCATCCCAACCAAGCGAGGCCGAGCATGCAAGGCGTTTACCTGAAATTCTACGTCCAGGAGAAGCACCGCCACCACGGCATCCTGGCCTACGAGTGGTTGCTCGAACAGGCGAAGAAACACGGCATCCATGGCGGCTCGGCCTTCCGCGCCATCGCCGGCTACGGGCGCAATGGCAAGCTGCACGAAGAGCACTTCTTCGAGCTTGCCGGCGACGTCGCGGTGGAGGTCGGCTTCGTGCTCACCGAGGAGCAGGCCCAGAGCTTCCTGGCGCAGTTGGCAAGCGAAAAGCTGAAGCTCTTCTACATCAAGGTGCCGCTGGAGATGGGAGTGGTCGGAAGTACGTCGTGACCGGAGACCGGGCGCTGGCCGCGACGATGCTGCCGCATCTCGCCGCGCCGGGCCTTCGGCGTTCGCGACCCACTCGTCATTGCCTGGCGCCGTGCCGGATCAGCGCCGGTCGTCGCTGTGGATCTGCAGCGCTTCCAGGAAGCGCGACACCATGTTGTAGGCCGCGATCGTGGCCACCGCCTCCACTGTGCCGCACTCGCCGAGTTGCTCGCGCACGGCGGCCACGATCTCGGGGGCGAAGTGGATGTCGCGTGTCATCGCGTCGGTCAGGCGCAGCACGGCGCGCTGCGTGGTGTCGTAGCAGTCGGCCTCCGCCCAGTCGGCCAGCGCGTCCAGCTGTGCCTGCGTCACGCCTTCCCTGAGCGCGATCGGCGCATGCTGGTCGGCTTCGTAGGGCGCGCCGTTGAGCAGCGCCACGCGCATGATGATCAGTTCACGCAGCGCGCCGCTGAGCGTCAGTTGCTGGCGCACTGCGGTGAGGTAGGCCAGCCACCCTTCGGCCAGCGGCGGGCTGTGCAGCAGCATCTGGTACAGGTGCAGCACGCTGCCGCGTTCGGCGACGATGCGCGCCACGAGCGGCGCCTTGTCGGCGTCTTCGAGCCGGGCGTAGGGCAGGCGGGCCATGTCGGCTTCCTTTCAGCGCACTGGCGCGGGTTCGGGCCGCCGCTTCACGGCAGCGCCCCCTGCACGTTGACGAACAGCGCATACAGCGAATGGCTGCTGGCCATGAACAGCCGGTTGCGTTGCGCGCCGCCGAAGCAGACGTTGGCGCAGCGCTCGGGCAGGTGGACGTGGCCGATGGCGCGGCCCTGCGGGTCGAAGACGCGCACGCCGTCCAGCGCCGCGGCGTCGGCGCCGGCCGAGCCGTCGCTGCCCAGGCCGCACCACAGGTTGCCCAGGGCGTCCACGGCCATGCCGTCGAAGGCGCCGGGGCCCTGGGCGTCGATGTGCAGGCGCTTGTTGGACAGAGCGCCGCCCTCGCCGACGTCCCAGGCCCAGATCAGCCGGTGCGGCCGGGCGCGGCTCTCCACCACGTAGAGCACCGATTCGTCGGGCGAGAAAGCCAGGCCGTTGGGCGCCTCCAGGCCGGTGATGACCTGCTGCAGTTCGCCGCCGTCCGCGGCCCTGCGGTAGACGGCGTGCGGCACTTCGGGCTCGGCCGGCGCACCCTCCCAGTGGCCATGGATGCCGAAGCTGGGGTCGGTGAACCAGATCGCGCCGTTGCGCTGGCAGACGATGTCGTTGGGCGAGTTGAGTCGCCGGCCTTGCCAGTGGTCGGCCAGCACCGTGATCGAGCCGTCGTATTCGGTGCGCGTGACGCGACGCGACAGGTGCTCGCAGGCCAGCAGCCGGCCCTGCCGGTCGCGCGCCAGGCCGTTGGCCATGTTCGACGGCGCGCGGAACACGCTGGTGGCGCCCGAGCATTCGTCCCAGCGCAGGATGCGGTTGTTGGGGATGTCGCTGAAGAGCAGGTAGCGCCCGTCGCCGAACCACTGCGGCCCTTCGGCCCAGCGCAGGCCGCTCGTGAGCTGCTCGACGCCGGCGCTGAACAGGCGCAGGCGCAGGAAGGACTCGTCCAGCACCTCGACCGCGGGGTCGGGGTAGCGTGCATGCGGTGTGTAGGGCACACGCACTTCACTGCCCATGGGGAGGTTCATGTTTCGTAGGGGCCCAGCTTGACGAAGACACCGCCCTGCCAAGTCAGCGCCGGGTCCTGCGGGTCGGGCCGCGGGTCGGCCGCTTCGATGGCGGCACGCCAGGGCTCGGCGCTGTCCTGCGGCCGGTAGCCGATGTGCATGGCGCGCCTGTTGTCCCACCAGCGCGTGGCGTTGTCGCTGGTGCCGAAGATCACCGTGTGGCCGGCGCAGGGCGCGGTCAGCGCGGCCACCACCAGGCGCTCGAGGTCGTCGTGGCTGAGCCAGCTGGCCAGCATGCGGCGGTTCAGCGGCGCCGACGTGGCGCTGCCGATACGCAGGCACACGGTCTGGATGCCGTAGCGGTCCCAGTACATGCGCGACAGGTTCTCGCCGAAGGCCTTGCTCACGCCGTACAGCGTGTCGGGGCGCGGCGGCGCGTGGCTGTCGATGACCTCGTTCTGGCGGTAGTAACCGACGACATGGTTGGAGCTCGCGAACACGATGCGCCGCACGCCGTGGTGGCGCGCGGCTTCGTAGAGGTTGAAGAGACCCACGATGTTGGCCTGCAGGATGGGGTCGAAGGCCGCTTCCGTCGACACGCCGCCCAGGTGCACCACCGCGTCCACCCCCTCCAGCAGCGCCAGCACCGCGGCACGGTCTTCCAGCGCGGCCGGCTGCAGTTCCTCACCGGGTGCCGCCGTGCCCAGCTCGGCGCGGTCGGACAGACGCAGGCGCTCGCAGTGCCCAAGCAGGCGCGGCCTGAGCACGCGGCCCAGTGTGCCGGCGGCGCCGGTGAGCAGCAGGCGGTCAAAAGGCTTGGTGGTCGGTGTCATGCGGGGTCGCTTCCTGCGGTGGGGTGTTCGATGCCTCCCGCGCCCCGGTCCGGGCGGCGGCTGCATCAGCGCAGCAGATCGGCCATCAGCTCGGGCGCGATCAGGGCACCACGGTGTTGTATCACCCGCGCTGCCAGCCGGTTGCCGAAGGTCGCCGCCGCCAGCGCCGTGGCACCCGCCAGGCGCCGGCTCATGTAGCCGGCGGCGAAGGCGTCGCCGGCCGCCGTGGTGTCCACCACCTGCGGTACGGCCTCGGTGCCTGCTTGCTGCCAGTCGCCACCGGCAGTGTGCACCAGCGTCGCAGCAGCGCCGCGCTTGATCACCAGTTCGGCCGCCGGCAAGGCCTGCGCGGCGGCCACCGCCTCGTCCGGGTGCGCCAGGCCGAGCAGCGCCTGGTGGTCGTCGGCGGTGACCAGCGCCAGCGTGGCCAGCTCGAAGGCACGCGCATAGCAGCGCCGCGCCTCGGCCGCGTCGGGCCACAGCCGCGGGCGGTAGTTGTTGTCGAACACCACCGCCGCGCCGCGCTCACGCAGGGCCTGCATGAGGGCAAACAGGCGCTCGCGCCCGGCCGGCGGCAGGATGGCCAGGCTGATGCCGCTGAGGTACAGCGCGTCCCACTCGGCCTGGCGCTGCTCCAGCGGCGTCGGCACGGTCTCGCAGCCGGCTTCGAAGTAGGCCTTGGCGGCGCTGCTGTCGCGCCAGTAGCTGAAGCTGCGTTCGCCGCGTGCGTCGACGTCGATGAGATACAGCCCCGGCAGGCGGCCCGCGATGCGCCGCACCAGGCTCAGCTCCAGCCCTTCGGCGGCCCAGCGCTGCAGCAGTCCGGTGCTCAAGGGGTCGTCGCCCAGGGCCGTGGCGTAGTGCACCCGGATGCCGGCGCCGGCGCCGCAGCGCGCCAGGTAGACGGCGGTGTTCAGGGTGTCGCCACCGTAACCCTGGTGCAGGGTGCCGAAGGCCTGGCCCTGGAGCTCGAGCATGCATTCGCCGAACAGCGCCACGCGTTGCGGTGGCGGGTGCGGCGGGTGGGTCACGGGGTTCATCCGGTTGCAGGGTGTGGCGAAAATTGTAGGCAGTCGCGCCGCGCGCGGGCCGGGCAGCGGACCACAATCCTGGCCTCCAGGCCGCCGGCCGTGCCCGGCGCCGAACTCCAGGAGACCCCGATGCGAGAAAACCGCCTGCGCACCCTGTGGCGCAAAGACCAGGCCGCCGTCAACGGCTGGCTGGCCATCCCCAGCAGCTTTGCCGCCGAAGTCATGGCACACCAGGGCTGGGACACGCTGACCATCGACCTGCAACACGGCGTCGTCGACTACACGGCGATGGTCACCATGCTGCAGGCCATCAGCACCACGGCCACGGTGCCGGTGGTGCGCGTGCCGTGGCTGGAGCCGGGCATCATCATGAAGTCGCTCGACGCCGGGGCCTACGGCATCATCTGCCCGATGGTCAACACGCGCGAGGACGCGCAGCGCCTGGTGGCCTACACGCACTATGCACCGCAGGGCACGCGCAGCTTCGGCCCGGTGCGCGCCACGCTCTACGGCGGCGCCGACTATGCCGAGCATGCCAACCAGACCATCGTCGCCTTCGCGATGATCGAAACCGCGCAGGCGCTGGACAACCTGGACGCGATCCTGTCGGTGGAGGGGCTGGACGCGATCTACATCGGCCCCTCGGACCTGTCGCTGTCGCTGGGCTGCAAACCGGTGTTCGACGACGTCGAGCCCAAGGCGCAGCAGGCCATCGAGCACATCGTCGAGCGCGCCCGTGCGCATGGCGTGGTGGCCGGCATCCACAACGGCCGGCCCGACGTCGCGCAAGCCCGCATCGACCTCGGTTTTCGGTTCGTCACGCTGGGCTCCGACGCGCGCCTGCTCGCCGCCGGCTCGCAGCAGCTGCTGGGTGCGATGCGCAAGTAGCCGGCATCACGGCGCGCAAGCACCCAGTGCGGCTCCCTCTCGCGCTTGCGGGAGGGGGCAAGACAGCAAGCCGCGTCGCGTTCAGGGCCACAGCACCACCGCCCATACCACCACCACCTGCAGCAGGCACAGCATGACCGCGGCGCTGCCCAGGTCCTTGGCGCGGCCAAGCAGCGGGTGGCGCTCGGCCGACACCGCGTCGGCCAACGCCTCGATGGCCGAGTTGAGCAGTTCCACCACCCACACCAGCACCACGCTGGCGACCATCGCCAGCCCCTGCCAGCGGCCGGGCGCCAGCCACGGCGCCAGCAGCAGCAGCGGGATGCCCAGGGCCAGCTCCTGGCGGAAGGCGGCCTCGTGTCGGAAAGCGGCGCGCAGGCCGGCCAGCGAGTAGCTCATCGCGTTCCAGACCCGCTGCAGGCCACCGCGGCTCTTGAAGGCGCCGGGGGCGGCAGGGTCGGTGTCGGTGGATCGGCGTTCTTCGGGCATGGCGCAAGGGCTCGCAAGGGGGTTCAGGCGGCAGACAGACGCAGTTCGGCCACGAACCCGCGTTCCACCGCGGGCAGCGTCAAGCCCCCGCCATGGGCACGCGCCACCAGGTCGGCCAGCATCAGGCCGAGGCCGGTATGGCCTTCGTAGTCTTCGGCATCGATGGCAGCCTGCAGGGCCTGCCGCTTCGCCTTGTCGATGCCCGGGCCGTCGTCGTGCACACGCAGCACACCGGCCTGCGGCATGGAGATCGTCACGGCCGATGCGCCGTGGCGCAGCGCGTTGTCCAGCAGATTCAGCAGCGCGGCGGACAGCAGGTCGGCGTCGGCGGCGAGCGACGGGTGGTCTTGCACTTCGACCGTCAGCCCCGCCACCGGCAGCCGCGCCAGCAGCGCCGCCAGATCCACCGTCTGGCGCTGCAGTTCGGCGCCGCTGCGGAACAGCGCCAGCAGCGCCG
>JACZKT010000094.1 GCA_014859905.1 Rubrivivax sp. | reverse complement strand
GTACCCGGACATCGAGAACGCGCTGGCCGGCATGGCCCGCGGCGACGAGAAGACCGTCGACGTCACCTTCCCGGCCGACTGGCGCGTGTCGCAGCTGGCCGGCAAGGCGGCGCAGGTCCACGTGAAGATCGAGCAGGTCTCCGAGCAGGTGCTGCCGGAGGTCGACGAGGCGTTCATCCGCAGCTTCGGCGTCAGGAGCGGCGAACTCGAGCAGTTCCGCGCGGACATCCGCACCAACCTGGAGCGCGAGCTCAAGGGCGCGCTGATGAACCGCCTGCGGCGCGAGGTCGGCGAGAACCTGGTGGCCACCTTCGGCGCGGTCGAAATGCCGCCGAAGCTGGTCGAGCGCGAGGCCCGCGCCATGCTGCAGCAGGCCGTCGAGCAGGCCCGTCGCCAGGGCCGGTCGCAGCCCGAGGTGCCGGAGAACGCGCACGAAGGCTTCCTGGACGCGGCCCGCAAGCGCGTGCTGGTCGGGCTGGTGGTGGGCGAGGTCGCCCGCCGCAACGACCTGCGCCTGGACCCCAGGCGCGTGAACGAGACCCTGCGCCTGATCGCCTCCACCTACGAGGAGCCCGACCAGGTCGTTGAGTTGTACCGCAACGATCCCCAGTTGATGTCGGGACTGCAGAACCGGGTGATGGAAGAGCAGGTGATCGACTGGATCGCCGAGCGCGCCAGGCATACGGAGCAAGCCATGTCCTTCCAGGAAGCGATCGGGAGCTGAACACAGTGAGCCACGAAACCAAAGCCTTGAACCTCGTCCCCATGGTGGTCGAACAGACCAGCCGTGGCGAACGGGCCTACGACATCTATTCGCGCCTGCTCAAGGAGCGGGTGATCTTCCTCGTCGGCCCCATCGACGACCACATGGCCAACGTGATCGTGGCGCAGATGCTGTTCCTCGAGGCGGAGAACCCCGAGAAGGACATCAGCCTGTACATCAACTCGCCCGGCGGCGTGGTCACGGCCGGCATGTCGATCTACGACACCATGCAGTTCATCAAGCCCGACGTCAGCACGATCTGCATCGGCCAGGCGGCGAGCATGGGCGCGCTGCTGCTGGCGGCCGGCGCCAAGGGCAAGCGCTACGCGCTGCCCAACTCGCGGGTGATGATCCACCAGCCGTCCGGCGGCTCGCAGGGCCAGGCGACCGACATCGAGATCCAGGCGCGCGAGATCCTGACCCTGCGCCAGCGGCTCAACGAGATCCTGGCCCGCCACACCGGCCAGTCGTTCGAGACCATCGCCAACGACACCGAGCGCGACAACTTCAAGAGCGCCGAGGCGGCCCGCGAGTACGGGCTGGTCGACGAGGTCCTGGAGCGACGCCCGGACGAGTCCATCCAGCCGTCCTAACCGACTGATTTCATTGAAGCATCCGGCGCCCCGCCCCCGCGCTTGCGGGAGCGGACGCTATGCTATTCTCGAACCATGATCCGCGAAGATCGACCAAAGGCATGACCGAAGACCGACAGGGCCGTTCCGGCGACAACAGCAAGATCCTGTATTGCTCGTTTTGCGGGAAGAGCCAGCACGAAGTCCGCAAGCTGATTGCGGGCCCGAGCGTGTTCATCTGCGATGAATGTGTCGAGCTGTGCAACGACATCATCCGCGAGGAGCTCGAGGAGAAGGCGCAGTCGGCACGCAGCTCGCTGCCCAAGCCCAAGGAGATCCTGGAGGTCCTGGACCAGTACGTGATCGGCCAGGCCCGCGCCAAGCGCACGCTCGCGGTGGCCGTGTACAACCACTACAAGCGGATCGAGAGCCGGCAGAAGAACGACGACGTCGAGCTGGCCAAGTCCAACATCCTGCTGGTCGGCCCGACCGGGTCTGGCAAGACGCTGCTGGCCGAGACCCTGGCGCGCATGCTCAACGTGCCGTTCACCATGGCCGACGCCACCACGCTCACCGAAGCCGGCTACGTCGGCGAGGACGTGGAAAACATCATCCAGAAGCTGCTGCAGAAGTGCGACTACGACGTCGACAAGGCGCAGCAGGGCATCGTCTACATCGACGAGATCGACAAGATCTCGCGCAAGAGCGACAACCCTTCAATCACCCGCGACGTGTCCGGCGAGGGCGTGCAGCAGGCGCTGCTCAAGCTGATCGAGGGCACCATCGCCAGTGTGCCGCCACAGGGCGGGCGCAAGCATCCGAACCAGGACTTCGTGCAGATCGACACCACGAACATCCTTTTCGTCTGCGGCGGCGCGTTCGACGGCCTGGAGAAGGTCATCCGCAGTCGTTCGGAAAAAAGCGGCATCGGCTTTGGCGCCGAAGTGGTCTCACCGACTGACCGCTCGGTCGGCGAGCTTCTGCGCGATGTCGAGCCGGAAGACCTGATCAAGTTCGGGCTCATTCCGGAACTGGTCGGCCGCCTGCCGGTGGTGGCCACGCTCGATGAACTTTCAGAAACGGCCTTGGTCCAGATTCTGGTCGAGCCGAAAAATGCGCTGGTCAAGCAGTTTCAGCGACTGCTGCGGATGGAAGGCGTTGATCTCGAGGTGCGCCCCGAGGCCCTTGCCGCGATCGCGTGCAAGGCGCTGAAGCGACGTACCGGTGCGCGAGGGCTGCGCTCGATCGTCGAGGGCGCGCTGCTCGACGTCATGTACGACCTGCCGGGGCAGAAGAATGTCGTCAAGGTCGTACTCGACGATAACGCGGTGGCAGGCGGCCACCCGATCCTGATCTACGCCGATCCGCAGAAAGTAGCCGGCGCGCCACGCTGAGAAGCTGACAGGGCGCCAAGCAAAGCGCCGGCGCTCCGCGTGCTAGAGTCATCCGGCGTCCTGGTGTGTCTGGGCGT
>JACZKT010000093.1 GCA_014859905.1 Rubrivivax sp. | reverse complement strand
CTCGGCGGCCGCTGGCGATTCGGTGGCCTTGCGCGGCTGCGCGCGGCGCGTCGACCACCAGCCGTGCAGCGCCAGCGCCAGCAGCAGCAGCGCGCCGAAGACAACCAGGCCCAAGGTGAGTGTCATCGCAGCGGCAATGTTCAGGCGGCTTCGGCCAGGCTGACGGCCGATTCCATGTCCACGGCCACGATGCGCGACACGCCCTGCTCCTGCATCGTGACGCCGATCAACTGCTCGGCCATTTCCATGGCGATCTTGTTGTGGCTGATGAACAGGAACTGCGTGCCTGCGCTCATTTCGGTGACGAGCTTGCGGTAGCGTTCGGTGTTGGCGTCGTCCAGCGGCGCGTCGACTTCGTCGAGCAGGCAGAACGGCGCCGGGTTGAGCTGGAAGATCGCGAACACGAGCGCGATCGCGGTCAACGCCTTCTCGCCGCCCGACAGCAGGTGGATGGTGCTGTTCTTCTTGCCCGGTGGCTGCGCCATCACCTGCACGCCGGAGTCCAGGATCTCGGTGCCCGTCATCACCAGCCGCGCGTTGCCGCCGCCGAACAGGCTGGGGAACATGCGGCCGAAATGTTCGTTGACCTGGTTGAACGTGGTTGCCAGCAATTCACGCGTCTCGAGGTCGATCTTCTGGATCGCGTCTTCGAGCGTCGCCATGGCCTCCTGCAGGTCGGCTGACTGCGCGTCGAGGAAGGTCTTGCGTTCGCGCGTTGCGCCCAGCTCGTCCAGCGCGGCCAGGTTGACAGCCCCCAGTGCACCGATGTCCTTCTGGATGCGGTCGATCTCGGTCTGCAGGCCCCAGAGCTTGACGCCGCCGTCTTCGATCGTCTTCGCCAAAGCCTCGAAGTCGACCTGGGCAGCCACCAGCTGATCCAGGTACTGCGCGCCGCCGAGTTGCGTGGCCTGCAGCTCCAGCTGCAGCTTCGTGATCCTCTCGCGCAGCGGGTCCAGGCTGCGCTCGAAGCCCAGGCGCTGCTCGTCGGTGCGCTTGAGCTGCGCGCTCAGGTCGTCGTACTCGCTGCGCGCCAGGCCCAGCGCCTGCTCACGTTCGAGCTTGAGTGCCAGCGCCGTCTGCAGGCCCGAGCTCGCCGCGGCGTCGTCGAAACTGCCGAGCTCCAGCTGCAGTTGTTCGCCGGCCTGCAGGTTGGCCACCACCTGCGCCGCGGCGGTCTCGATGCTGCGCTGCAGTTCACTCTGCCGCGCTGCCAGCGCGCGCGCCTGGAAGCGCGCCTCCTGCGCCTGGCGCTCCAGCGCACGTTGCTGCTCGCGCGCCTCGGCCAGCCGGCGCTCGCCGGCGATGACGGCGTCGTCGAGCTCGGCGTGGCGTTCCTGGGTCTGCGCCAGCTGCACGTCCAGTTCCTCGAAGCGCCCTTCGGCCGTGGCGCGGCGTTCCTGCAGCGCTTCGAGCTGGGTGTCGATCTCGGCCAGTTCGTCGCCGAGCTGTTCGCGACGGGTGCTGGCCGCGTCGGCCTGCTGCGTCAAGCGCAGCAGTTCGACGTGCAAACCGTGGGCACGGTGCTGCGCCTCGGTGGCCTCACGGCGGGCGCCCAGCAGGCGTTGCGACGCATCGGTGTAATGCGCCTCGAGCCGCACCGAGGCGGTCCGGGCCTCGTCGGCGATGAGTGCCTGTGCCCGTTGCTGGCGATCGAGGTTCTCGATTTCCTGAGCCCGAGCCAGCATGCCGGCCTGCTCGGAGTCGGGTGCGTAGAAGGCCACCGCATGCTGCGACACCGCGTGGCCTTCGCGCGTCATGATCACTTCGCCATGCGTCAGGCTGGAGCGCTGCGCCAGCGCCGCGTCGACCGACGCTGCGGTGTAGACGCCCTCCAGCCAGTCGCCCAGCAGCGCCTTGAGTCCGGCGTCGCCCAGGCGCAGCAGGTCGGCCAGGCGCGGCAAGGTCTGGTGCGGGGCAGCGACGGCGCCCATGGGCAGCGCATAGAAAGCGAGCTTGGCCGGCGGCGCGTCGGCAGCGAAGGCGCGCACGGTGTCCAGCCGGCCGACCGCCAGCGCGTTGAGGCGCTCGCGCAGGGCGGACTCGAGCGCGGTCTCCCAGCCGGGCTCGATGTGCACCTGCGTCCACAACCCCTGCAGGCTGCCCAGGCCGTGGCGTTCGAGCCAGGGCTTGAGCTTGCCTTCGGTCTGCACCTTGGCCTGCAGCGCGCGCAGCGCTTCGAGCCGGGCGCCGATGTCGGCCAGCCGCGCCGACTCGCGGTTCACCGACTCCTGAGCCGCGCGGCGCTGCTCGTCCAGGGCCGGCACCTCGTCGGCCAGTTCCTGCAACCGCGCCTGGCCGATCTGCAGCGCTTCCTGCGCGGCCGCTTCTTGCGTCTGCAGCTGTTCGATGCGCGCCGCTTCCGGCGCCTGCAGCCCCTGGCGCTCACCGGCGAGCCGCTCGCGCCGGCTCCTGAGCTGACGCGACTGCTCGTCGACGCTGCGGCTCTCGGCCGCCAGTACCTGGATCTGCTGCTGCACCTGCGCCACCTGCCTTTGCTGCTGGCTGCTGGCGCCCTGCGCCGTGCGCACGGCGTCCTCGCAGGTGGGCAGTTCCAGTGACTGCTCCTCGGCCTGCGCCACCAGCACGGCGGCCTGTTCGTCGCTGGCGACGATCTGCGCGGCGATGTCTTCGAGCTCGGCACGCGCTGCCGCCTGGCGTTCGGCCCACTGCGTGTTCTGCGCCTTCAGTTCCGCCAGCCGCGCCTCGGCGCGCTGGCGCCCCTCGACGACATAGCGGATGCGCTCTTCGAGCCGGCTCACTTCGAGCGCGGCAGCGCCGAGTTCGCCCTGTCTGGCATGCAGCCCGTCGTTGGCAGCGTAGTGCGCCTGGCGCACCGATTCCAGTTGCGCCTGCACCGCGCGCAACTCGGCCAGCCGCGACTCCAGCGCGTTGGCGGCCTCGGCCACCGCGGCCTGGACCCGCGTTTCCTCGCTCGCCGCGTCGCGGTGCTTCAGGAACCACAGCTGGTGCAACTTGAGCGTGCCTTGCTCCTGCAGCGCGCGGTACTGTGAAGCGACCTCGGCCTGCTGTTCCAGCTTGTCGAGGTTGGCGTTGAGCTCGCGCAGGATGTCGTCGACCCGCGTCAGGTTCTCGCGCGTGTCCTTGAGCCGGTTCTCGGTTTCGCGGCGGCGTTCCTTGTACTTGCTGACGCCGGCGGCCTCTTCCAGGAACAGCCGCAGCTCTTCCGGGCGGCTCTCGATGATGCGGCTGATCGTGCCCTGGCCGATGATGGCGTAGGCGCGCGGCCCCAGGCCGGTGCCCAGGAACACGTCCTGCACGTCGCGGCGGCGCACCGGCTGGCCGTTGATGTAGTAGCTGCTGCTGCCGTCGCGCGTGAGCACGCGCCGCACGGCGATCTCGGCGTAGCTGTTCCATTGCCCGCCGGCGCGTGCCAGCGTGTTGTCGAAAACCAGCTCGACGCTGGCGCGGCTGGCCGGCTTGCGGCTGGTCGAGCCGTTGAAGATCACGTCCTGCATCGACTCGCCACGCAGTTCGCTGGCCTTGCTTTCGCCCAGCACCCAGCGCACGGCGTCGATGATGTTGCTCTTGCCGCAACCGTTGGGGCCGACCACGCCGACGCGCTGGCCCGGCAGCTGAAAGGTGGTGGGCTCGGCGAAGGACTTGAATCCGGAGAGCTTGATCGAGGTGAGGCGCATCGGCTCCGAGCTGCCGCGCAGGCGCCGGTCGGCGTGCGCAAGTGGTTGATTTGAATGGAAAAATGCGCTCTGAACGGGAGCGCAGCAGGGCCTGGATAATAACACCCTGCCCCTCGCCCAGCCGCCGCTGCCATGCCCGCCAAGAACCCCAAGTCACCCGCACGCCCACCGCGCCAGACCCCGCTCGAGCGCGCCGCCCCCGCGGCGCCGCCCAGCGCACCGAGCAAGGAACTGCAGGTGTTCGCCAATCCGGCCCCCGAACGCGACTACGTCATCCGCTTCGACGTGCCCGAGTTCACCTGCCTGTGCCCGCTGACCGGCCAGCCCGACTTCGCGCATTTCACGATCGAGATCGTCGCCGACCGCCGCTGCGTGGAGACGAAGAGCCTCAAGCAGTACTTCTGGAGCTACCGGAACGTTGGCGCCTTCCACGAGAAGGTCACCAACACCATCCTGTCGGACATCGTGGCGGCGATCGCGCCGCGTTATGCGCGCATCCACGCCGACTGGTACGTGCGCGGCGGCATCCGCACTTTCGTCACCGCCGAGCACCGCAAGAAGGGCTGGAAGCCGGCGCCGCGCGTCGAACTGCCGGCGGCCTGATGCCGGCGCGGCCGCCGTATCAGAAGTTCGCCGTCGAGGTTCGCGACAGCCGTATCGACGGGCGTGGAGCGTTCGCCGCGGAAGAGATCCCGCCACGATTGAAGATCGGCGAGATCCGCGGCCAGAGCATCAGCGTGCACGATGCGCGCATCCGCGCCACGCGCAGCGTTCGCATCATGATCGTCGAGGTGTCGGCGAAGAAGGCGATCGACTTCAGCCGCTCCAGCGACCCGATGCGCTACACCAACCACAGCTGCCGGCCGAATGCGCGCCTGTGCATCCGCCAGGGCCGGGTCGAGTTCTACGCGCTGCGCGCCATCGAGCCCGGCGAGGAGATCACCGTGAACTATGGCGAAACGCATCACGAAGGCCGCCTGGCCTGCCGCTGCGGTGCGCCGGGTTGCGTGGGGAGGCTGTAGCGGCTGATCAGGCGGGCGCCGGGTGCGCGGCCTGGACGGCCATCAGTCGCGGTTCCATGGCCCGGAACCACAGGCTCGGCACCGAAGCCAGGAACAGGCAGCCGGCATAACCCGTGGGCAGTTGCGGCCCGGGCAGCGGCGCCAGTTCGGCGTAGGGCTTCCAGGCGTGCATGTGGTGGTCGCTGTGGCGCTGCAGGTTGGCGATCATCGAATTGGTGATCACGGCGTCGGCGTTCCAGGCGTGCTGCATGCCGAAGGGCTCGCGCCGGCCCTCGACCGTCCGGCGCTGCAGGCCATAGTGCTCGATGTAGTTGACGGTCTCCAGCAGGAACACCGCGTAGACCGACTGCACGGCCCAGAACAGCAGCGCCAGCGGTCCCAGCCAAGCTGCCACGAGCACCAGCCAGGCCGCCTGCGCGACACTGACCCACAGCAGCGGGCTGCGCGCCCAGCCGCGGCGCAACTGCCGCAGCTGCTGCGCCTCCAGGCGCCAGGCGCTGACCCAGCTGCCGGCCAGCGTGCGTGGCAGGAAGCGCCAC
>JACZKT010000092.1 GCA_014859905.1 Rubrivivax sp. | reverse complement strand
GCCCAGACACCGTGCGTGGGCCAGGCCGGCCAGCCCCGTCGTCGTCGGGGCGGTGCCAGGCGCTCAGCGCGCCATGGCGGATCAGGATGGCCAGGCTGGCGCTCGGCTCGAAGGGCTCGAGACGATCGCGTACGGCGACGTAGTCACGCTCACCGACGGATGCAGCATCCGCCGCGCCTGCAGCGGCCGCACCGGGCCCTGATCGGCAGCGGCTTCTTCCTGCCGCCCGCAACGCAACCCTTGCCCGGCTTTCGCGTGTGGGAACGCATCGACGCGCAGCGCGTGGCCGAGCGGTGCATCGCCTTGGCACAGGGCGCGCCGGGTGCTGCAGCGGCGTGCTGAGCTACGGCGAGCGCCTCAATAGCGCAGCCGCGCGTAATACGTCTTCTGCGCCGCCTCCCTCGCCTGCCCCAGCGTGTGGATGCCCATCGCGGCCAGCAGCGGGATCAGTTTCAGGAACACCTCGGCGGTGACGATGGCGTCACCCAGGGCGGTGTGGCGGCCGATGACGGTGACGCCGAAGCGCTCGGCGATGGCTTCCAGGCGGTGCGATTCCTGGTTCGGGTGCACCACTGCCGACAGCAGCAGCGTGTCGAGCACCGGGTGGTCGAAGACGACGCCGCTGCGGCCTTCGGCGAGCTGCAGGAAGCGCATGTCGAAAGCCGCGTTGTGGGCCACCAGCACGGTGTCGCCCACATAGGCGTGGAAGGCCGGCAGCACGCGGGCTATGGTCGGCTGGCCGAGCACCATCCCGGGCTGGATACCGTGGATGGCGATGCCGGCCGCCGGCAGGCTGCGCTGCGGGTCGACCAGCTGCTCGAAGGCTTCCTGGCGCAGCAGCTTGCCGTTGACCAGACGCGCCGCGCCGATCTGGATGATCTGGTCGCCGGCCGCCGGCTCCAGGCCGGTGGTCTCGGTGTCGAACACGGTGTAGCTGAGCTCGGCCAGGCGGCGATCGTCCAGCGCATGCTGGCTCTCGCTGGCGCGGAAGAGGTCGAAGTCGTAGTACTCGGGCCGGCTGTCGTGGCGCAGGGCGGCAGCGTTGAGCTGCTCGGCCGCGGCATGCAGCCGCTCCCCATCCGCGGCCGCGTCGGCCAGCGGCAGCAGGCAGCGGAAGAAGGCCTGGTGGCGCACGCGGTCGCGTTCGAACCAGAACTCGCCGCCGTGGCGCTGCATCACGTCGCGCACACTCAGCGGGCTGACCTCGGCACCGAAGCGCATCGGCTCGCTCTCCCAGCTCATCACGGTCTCGGTGCTCATGGCCTGGCCCGACCAGATGAGGTCGAGTTGCGCGCGGCCGCCGGCCGACTGCAGGCGCAGCGTCACGGCGCGGACCTCGAACTCGTCGACCAGACGGCTGGCCAGGTAACTCAGCGCCTGCAGCAGCGCAAAGCTGTCGACCTTCAACCACAGCGCGACATCGACCTCCTGCGTGCCGGTGCGCACGGCGCACACCGCCTCGATGCGGCGCAGCGCCGCGGCCACCAGGTCGGCGCCCAGCATGTCCTGCAGCGGCCAGCGGGTCTTCACGTCCTGCGTGCTGCGCGCGGCCAGCTCCTGGATGCGCCTGGCCATCGCCTTGGCCTCGTCGCGCACGACGGCCAGGAAGCGCTCGCGCGCCGCGGCGTCCAGGCCGGGGTCGTCGAGCACTTCCACCGCCGCCTGCAGGTTGCCCAGCGATGCGCGGCTGCCTTCGGTCAGGCCCTGCAGCAGCTGGTCCTGCGCCGAATCGCGCTCGTACTCGCGCGTGATGTTGTCCAGCATCAGCACGAAGCCGGAGAGCGGCGCGTCGGCGGCTTCGCTGTCGCGCACCGGCGCCATCACCGCCCGCAGCAGCTGCCCGCTCTTGGTGACGGTGACGAACTGCGCCGACGGCGTGGCCGCGCCGCGCTGCAGGCGCTGCTGGATGTTCTCCAGCGCGTGCGCCACGAGCTGGCGGTCGAACACGGTGTAGATGCTGCGGCCCAGGCCGATGAGCTCGGCGCCGCCGGCCAGCGCCGGCGCGTCCGACAGCGCCTTGAACTGCAGCCGCGCGCGGTTGTTGTACAGCAGCACGCGGCCGTCGAGGTTGCACACCACCACGCTCTGCGTCAGCTCCGACATCAGCGCCGCCAGGCGGCTGCGCTCCTGCTCGACGCGACGGCTGCCCTCGGCCACGCGCTCGGCGATCTCGCTCCTGAGCTGTTCGCGCTGGCGCACCAGCGCGTTCATGGTTTCGGCCAGGCCGCGTACTTCGGCATTGCCCTGGCCTTGCAGCGTGGTTTCGGCGTCGGTCTCCAGCAGCACACGCGCCTGCTCGAGCAGCCGCGCCGGCGGCGCCACGAGGTGGTGGTAGACCCAGCGCGCCGCGGCCATCAGCACCCCGGCGAGCACCAACACCATCGTCACCAGCAAGGCCAGCCGCGGGCCCAGCAAGGTGGCCGCGTCAGCGGCCTGCGCGGGCGTGAAGGACGATCGCACGAGGGCGATCGTCGCCGCCAGCCACAGCCCCAGCACCACCGCCGTGGCGGTGACGGACACGGCCAGCGCCTTCAGCAGACGGGTGTCGCGCTTCAAGGCGAGGCCTCCAGCCCGCGGTGCTTCATGGCGCCGGCTCCAGCCCGCGGCGTCTCATGGCGTCGCCTCCAGCCCGCGGCGCCTCATGGCGTCGCCTCCAACATCCCGCGCACCTTCTGCACCAGCTCGCGGGTCGAGAAGGGTTTCGTCATGTAGGCGTCGGCTCCCATCGCCAGGCCCTTGACGATGTCGGTCTCGCGGCCCTTGGCGGTGAGCATGAGGATCAGCGTGGAGCGGAGGCTGTCGTCGTTGCGCACCTCCTGGCAGACCTCGAAGCCGGTCTTGTTCGGCATCATCACGTCCAGCAGCACCAGCCGCGGGTGTTCGCGGCGCAGCGCATCCAGCGCCTCCTGGCCGTCGCGCGCCAGGTGCACTTCGTAGCCCTCGCGCTTCATCAGGAACTCCAGCGAGATCAGGATGTTGGGCTCATCGTCGGCGATCAGGATCTTCGTCGTCATGGCTGGTCTCCCGCGCCTGTGGTCTGGTCGGGCGGCTCCGGCGCCACCCAAGGTAGGGTGAACTCGAAGCATGCGCCTTGATCGGTGTCAGCCCGCAGGCCGATGCGGCCGCCGAAGTGTTCGACGATCTGGCGGCTGATGGGCAAGCCCAGCCCGGTGCCGGCGGGCCGGTGCGTGGCCTCGCCGCCCTGCTGGAATTTCTCGAAGATCAGCGCGCGCTGGTCTGCGGGCACGCCGGGGCCGTTGTCGTGCACCTGCACGGTGAGGCCCTGGGTGTCGGCGGCCAGCCGCACGCGGATCAGCCCGCCGGGCTTGGGCACGAACTTGGCCGCGTTGCCCAGCAGGTTGAGCAGCACCTGCGTCAGCCGGTCGGCGTCGGCGCGCAGTGGCGGCACGGCGTCGGGCAGGTCCAGCACCAGCCGGGTGCCCTGCTCGCGCAGCGGCTGGGCCACCGCCTGCACCGCTTGCTGCACGAGCGCGCGCATGTCGACTTCGCTGTTGCGCCACTCGGCGTGGCCGGATTCGATCTTGGCCAGGTCCAGCACCTGGTTCACCAGGCGCGACAGGCGTTCGGTTTCGGCGACCACGATGCCCAGGAACTGCTGGCGTTGTGCCTCCTCCATCTGCGGGTCGTCGGCCATCAGCTCGGCCAGCGCGCGGATCGAGGTCAGCGGCGTGCGCAGCTCGTGCGTCACGCTGGACATGAAGTCGTCCTTCAGCCGGTCCAGGCTCTTGAGCTGCTCGTTGGCGGCGCGCAGTTCGGCGGTGGCGCGCCGCAGCGAAGCCGACTGTTCCTCCAGCGCGCGCGAATAGGCGCGCAACTGCGTCGCTTCGTCCAGGATGCGCATCACGTCGTCCAGCGCCAGCGGTTCTTCCTGCACCGCCGAAGCGACCATGACGCGCGCCGAGGCGCTGCCGATGGCACCGGCCAGCTGCGTCTCGACGAACTGCACCAGCTGCGCGTCGGCGCGCGTAGTCGCCGAAGAGCTGCTGCGCGCGCGCCTCGCCCAGGAAA
>JACZKT010000091.1 GCA_014859905.1 Rubrivivax sp. | reverse complement strand
TTCTTGTACGGACGCGCGGCCGTCAAGGCGTCGAACACGTCGGCCAGCGCACACAGTCGCCCGACCTGCGGGATGGCCGCACCGGACAGGCCCTGCGGGTAGCCCGAACCGTCCCACTTCTCGTGGTGGGTGAGCGCCACCTGCCGGCCCATCTCGAGCAGATCGGAATCGGCGCCGTCGAGGATCCGCGCACCGATCTCGGCGTGCGTCTTCATCACCCGCCACTCCTCGGCATCGAGCGTGCCCGGTTTGAGCAGGATGGTGTCGGGGATGCCGATCTTGCCGATGTCGTGCATCGGCGCGGCGTGCAGCAGCAACTCGCAGGCGTCGTCTGACCAGCCGGCCGCCTGCGCCAGCACCGCCGCGGTATGGCTCATGCGCAGGATGTGGTTGCCGGTTTCCTCGTCGCGGTATTCCGCGGCCCGGCCCAGGCGCTGCACCACTTCCAGGCGGCTGCGGTGCAGTTCCTGCGTGCGCAGCCGCACCATTTCTTCGAGCACGTCACGCTGCTGGTGGATCAGCCGGTGCGCCAGATGGGCATCGAGCAGGTTGTGCACCCGCATCAACAGCTCGGCGCGGTCGAAGGGCTTGGAGACGAAGTCGCGCGCACCGGCGGCCAGCGCGCGCAGCACGTGTTCGTGGCTGCGCTGCGCGGTCAGCACCAGGATCGGCGGCAGCAGAGGGTCGCCCAGCGCCTTGAGCCGTGCCATCACGGCGTAGCCGTCCAGATGCGGCATGTTCAGGTCGAGCAGGATCAGGTCGACCGGCGCCTCGGCGTAGCGGGCCAGCACGTCGCGCGGGTCCTGCACCAGCACGAGGTCGCTGTGGCCGTCGCTGCGCAGCATCGCATCGGCGAGCTTGAGGTTGGCAGCTTCGTCGTCGACAACGAGGATGCGCGCCGCTGCAACGTCGTGGGTCGGTATGGCCTCGGGCATGCGCGCACTGTACCGAATCAGGCGGCCAGCAGCCGGTCGGCGACCGCCATCCTCGCCGGCAGGCTCCAGGCCACCGGCCCGCATCGCCCACCAGCTGGCTGCGGAGCCTGAGGGCCGGCGATGCGGCCCCCGCTGCCCGCTGCAGGCGCCGGCATCATCGGCCCCGGTCGCCGGCCAGCAGGCGCTGCACGACGTCGAGAAAGCGCTGCACGTCGAGCGGCTTCGTGAGGTATTCGTCGAAGCCCGCAGCCAGGCCGCGGGCGACATCGGCGGGCATGGCGTTCGCCGTCAGCGCGACGATCGGCATCGCGGGCGGCAGATCGCTCGCCCGCAGCGCGCGCAGCACCTCGTAGCCGTTCATGCCCGGCATCTGAATGTCGAGCAGCACCAGGTCGGGCCGGTGCGCCTGCGCCAGCTCGATACCCAGGCGCGGCGTGTGCGCCGTCAGCAGACGGAAGCCCCTCACGCGCCCGAAGATCTGCGCCACCAGCTTCAGGTTGGCCGGGTTGTCATCGATGCAAAGCACGGTGCGCGGCTGCGCCGGCAGCGGCGTGGACCCTGGCAGCGCCTGCGCCGCCATCGGCTCGGCGGAGATTGCCGTCGCTTCATCGGCCGGCAGGTCGACCCAGAACGTGCAGCCGATACCGGGCCGACTGTCGACGCCGACCCGCCCGGCCATCAACTCGACGAGCCGGCGGGTGATCACCAGGCCGATGCCCGTGCCCTCCACCGGGCCGGCCTCCTGCCCGAGCCGGCAGAAGGGCTGGAACAACTCGTCCAGGTGCTCGGGTGCGATACCCGGACCCGTGTCGCGCACCGACAGGCGCAGCCGGCCGGCTTCGCCAGCCGCTGCCGAGACCTCGACGATACCGGCCTCACGGTTGTACTTGATGGCGTTGGACAGCAGGTTCATCAGCACCTGGCGCAGCCGCGCCCGGTCGGCGCGCACGGTGCGGTGCTCCAGCGCGCGCTGCTGCAGCGTGATGCGACGCTGATCGGCCAGCGGCCTGGCCAGGGCCAGGCACTCCCGGACCAGGGCCGCCAGCTCGACCGGTTCCAGTGAAAGGTCGACGCGGCCCGCATCGACCCGGGCGAGGTCCAGCACTTCGTTGATCAATTCGAGCAGGTGCCGCCCGCCCTTGAGGATCTCGCGCACGAAGTCGCGATGCTTGTCGGCGAGCCGGGGGTCGAACTCCAGCAGTTGCCCGAAACCGAGGATGGCGTTCATCGGCGTGCGCAGTTCGTGGCTCATGCTGGCCAGGAAGTCGCTCTTCGCCCGGCTGGCCCGCTCGGCCTCGTCGCGCGCGGCCACCAGTTGCTCCTCGGCGTGCTTGCGCTCGGTGATGTCCTGCCGCGTGCCCATCACCCACTGCGGCTCGCCCTGTGCGGTCCGGGTGACCACGCCGCCACGGTCGAACACCCAGACCCAGTGTCCCTGCTTGTGGTGAACGCGGCTCTCTAGTTCGAAGTGCTCGGTCTCACCGCGAAAGTGCCGGGCGAGCAGATCGCTGGCGCGCAGCACGTCTTCGTCGTCGGCCAGGCGAGCCCAGGTCTGGATACCGATCGGCTCGAGTTCATCGGCGGTGTAGCCCGCGATCTCGGCCCAGCGCTGGTTGAAGCGGGTCTCGCCGGTCTGCACGTTCCATTCGAAGGTGCCGGCGTGCGTGCCGTGGATGATGTTCGCCAGCCGCTGCTGTTCGCGCCGCAGCTCGGTCACGTCGGTGCCGAAGGCGTAGTGCATCGTGTGTCCGGGACGGCCGGCATCCGGCCCGCCGACGATGGTGACCTGCACCACCAGGTCGTCGCCGCCGCCGGCGCCGGCGTAGCGCCGTTCCTGCTGGACCGGCTGGCCGGCCAGCACGCGTGGCAGCAGGGCCCGGATCTCGGCCTCGCGCTGCGGACCGAGCAGGTCGCGCACGCGACGGCCGACGACGCCATCGCGCGGCCGGCCGAGCACGGCGCAGAAGCGGTCGTTGGCGTAGGTATAGCGCAGTTCGTCGTCGATGCGCGCCAGCGGCCCGGGGTAGGCGTCGAGCACGGAACGCAACTCGGCCTCGCGCGCGGCGAGCGCGCGCTCGGCACGCTTGCGGTCGCTGATGTCGATGGCGAACTGGTAGAACTTGCGGCGTCCGCCGGGACGCGCCGGCTCGACCGCGAAGTGCGTGACCAGCAGATCGATGCGCCCACCGCCGCGGGGCACGCCGATCGTGCGCTCGAAGGTGACCGGCCGGCCGCCGGCCACGATCTGCTCGCGCCGCTGGCGTGTCTGCTCGTAACGCGCCTCGCCCAGGACGTCGCGCGAGTGGCGGCCGATCATCTGCCCGGGCGCCAGGCCGAAGAGGCGGGCAAAGCCCTCGTTCACGTACTCGTAGTGGAAGTCGTCGCTGGCGCAGGCGATGCAGCCCGGAAACACCTCCAGCATGGTGCGCAGTTCGCTCTCGACGGCGAGGCGGGCTTCTTCGCTGTCCTTGCGCGCCGTGATGTCCTGGACGGCGCCGGTCAGCCGCAGCACGCGGCCGCTCTCCTGTTGCGGCTGGCCCATCGCCCGCACCCAGCGGGCGCGCCCTTGGGCGGTGACCAGCGGCAGTTCGAGGTCGAACGGTGTGCCCTGCGCCAGCGCCTGCCGCACGGCCGCTTCGATGAGCGGGCGCGCGGGCGGCGCGAAGAAGCCCAGAGCCTGTTCGACCGTGGGCGGCGATCCGGGCTCCAGGTCGTGCAGGCGGTAGGTGTGGGCGGTCCACGACAGCGCACCGGTCGTCGCGTCGATCTCCCACCCGCCCACGTCCGCCAGCTCGCCCATGCGGTCGAGCAGCGTCAGGCTGTCGTGCAACCGCCGTTCGGCGCGCTGGCGCGACAGGCTGCTCGACAACAGGTCGGCCAGCATGCGGGCGAAGTCGGTGTGCCTGCCCGACCACTCGCGCGCTCCGTGCACGGCATCGAAGCCGAGGAAGCCGAAGGTCCGGCCGTTGTGCTGCAGGGACACCGCAAACAGCGACCGGATCTGCTGCGACTCGAACCGCGTCCGCTCCAGCGCGGCCTGCGGCGGCAGTGCCGAGACCACGGGCACGACGATCAGCCCACTGCCGCGGATCTGTTCGACCCACCACGGCGCCTGAGCCACCGGCACGCCCTGCACCAGCGCCCGCTGGGCCTCGATGCCGGGCGCACACCACTCGTGGGTGTTGCTCATCGTCGACCCGTCGTCCGTGAACTGGAACAGGTAAGCGCGGTCGGCACCGAGCAGGCGGCCGCTCGCCGCGAGGGCGCGGTCTATCGCCGCGTCCAGCCCGCCGGCGTCCAGGCCCAGCAACTCGGCGGCAGCGGTCATCACCAGCTGGCGCTGCTGGTTCTTCTCGCGCAAGGCCGCCTCCGCCGTCTTGAGCCCGGTGATGTCGGTGCGGATGGAGATGTATTGGTAGGGCCGGTCGTCGTCGCGGAGCAGCGGCGTGATGGTGGAGGCCACCCAGTACAGGCTGCCGTCCTTGCGGCGGTTGCACACCTCGCCCTGCCAGACGTGCCCACCCGCGATCGTGGCCCACATGTCGCAGTAGAACGGCGCGCCATGCGCGCCCGACTTGAGGATGCTGTGGTTGCGGCCGATCAGTTCGTCGCGGCCATAGCCGCTGATCTGGCAGAACCTGTCGTTGACATAGGTGATGAGCCCGCGCGCGTCGGCGATGCTGACGATGGCATGCTGGTCGAGCGCCAGGTGCTCGCGCTCACGGTCGTAGACCTTGTGCTGCAACTCGCTCCAAAGC
>JACZKT010000090.1 GCA_014859905.1 Rubrivivax sp. | reverse complement strand
GAGGTGGCCGAACAGATGATCGCCGCCGGTACCGCCTACCGCTGCTGGTGCACGCCCGCGGAACTGGACGCCATGCGCGAGGCGCAGCGCGCGCGCGGCGAAAAGACGCGCTACGACGGCCGCTGGCGCCCACGGCCCGGCAAGCTGCTGCCGCCGGCGCCTGCAGGCGTGCAGCCGGTGGTGCGATTCGCCAACCCGCGACACGGCATGGTGAGCTGGGACGATCTGGTCAAAGGCCCGATCAGCATCAGCAACGAGGAAATCGACGACCTCATCATCCTGCGACCGGCCCCCGAGGGCGCCACCGCCGACGCAGCGGCCCTGGGCGTGCCGACCTACAACTTCGCGGTCGTCGTCGACGACTGGGACATGGCCATCACGCATGTCTTCCGCGGCGACGAGCACATCAACAACACGCCCTGGCAGATCAACATCTTCCGCGCCCTGGGCGCGCCGCTGCCGCGTTTCGGCCACTGCCCGATCATCCTGGGCGAAGACGGGCTGAAGTTGTCCAAGCGGCGCGGCGCGGTCAGCGTCACCGCCTACCGCGACGCCGGCTACCTGCCCGAGGCCATGCTCAACTACCTGGCGCGGCTGGGCTGGAGCCATGGCGACGAAGAGCTCTTCACGCTGCAGCAGATGGTGCAGTGGTTCGACGGCAGCCACCTTGCCAGGAGCCCCGCGCAATGGGACCCGGCCAAGCTGGCGTGGGTCAACGGGCATTACATCAAGATCGCCGACGACACCCGGCTGGCGGGTCTGGTGCAGGAGCAACTGACCAGCCGCGGTGTGGCGGTTGCCGGACTCGAGCTGCTGGAGCGTGCCAGCGCGCTGTTCAAGGACCGCTGCAGCACGGTGGTGGAACTGACCGACTGGGTCGAGATGATCTTCGTGCCCGTGGCGCCGCGCGCCGAAGACCTGGCGGCGCACGTCGGCGACGCCGTGCGTCCGGCCTTGCGCAGCCTGCGCGAGCGCTTCACCGATATCGCCTGGGACAAGGCGACGATCGCCGCGGCCATGAGGGAAGCGTTGGCCGCGCACCAGTTGAAGATGCCGCAGCTGGCGCCGGCGCTGCGCGTGCTGGTCTGCGGCCGCACGCAGACGCCGTCCATCGACGCCGTGCTGGCACTTTTCCCGCGCACCACCGTGCTGGCCCGTTTGCAGCATGTCTGAAGACTCGTTTATACTCACAGGCTCGCTTGAACAGCGCCGCGTTTGAATAGAAACACGGGGGTATAGCTCAGCTGGGAGAGCGCTTGCATGGCATGCAAGAGGTCAGCGGTTCGATCCCGCTTACCTCCACCAAACAAGCGCTGTTCAGGAGAGAATGTGTTCCACGTCCCCTTCGTCTAGAGGCCCAGGACACCACCCTTTCACGGTGATTACAGGGGTTCGAATCCCCTAGGGGACGCCAACTTCGGTTGGGCAAGTCTGGCAGTGCTTGGAGCCGAAGGCTCGAAAGCTGCACTGAGGAGTGGTAGTTCAGTTGGTTAGAATACCGGCCTGTCACGCCGGGGGTCGCGGGTTCGAGTCCCGTCCACTCCGCCAACAATTCTCTGTAAGTTGTTGATTTGAAAAGAAAAAGCCGCCACTGGGCGGCTTTTTTCTTGTGCGCCCGGCACGGGCGCACTCTTGCGGGTGCAAGTCCCGCCGTAAGTTGATCACAGCGAACGAAGCGAAGCGCAACTGCATGAGGGCGACCGAGTGTGGGAAGGAAGCGTGGAGTGAAGCCGCGAGCCGATGAACAAG
>JACZKT010000089.1 GCA_014859905.1 Rubrivivax sp. | reverse complement strand
CGCAAGCGCACGGCACGCGGGAAGTGGGCCGCCGCCGCGTCGTTCACCAGCACCGCGGCCGCCGCGCCGTCCGACACCGGCGAGCAGTCGGTCTTGCGCAGCGGTGGCGCGACCATCGGGTTGCGCTCCGACACCGTATTGCAGAACCCGAAGCCCAGATCCTTGCGCAGTTGCGCCCAGGGGTTGCGCACGCCGTTGGCGTGGTTCTTGGCCGCGATGCGCGCCAGCGTCGCCGAATGTTCGCCATGGCGCTCGAAGTAGGCCTGCGCCATCAGCGCGAAGATGCCGGGGAAGCTCAGGCCATGCGCCGCCTCTTCCTTCACGTAGGAGGCGTTGCCGAGGATGCGCGTGGTCTCGGCGCCGCTGACGCCCGTCATCTTCTCGGCGCCGACGACCAGCGCCACCTTCACGCGGCCGGATTCGATGGCGTCGCAGGCCGCGTACAGCGCCGCCGCACCGGAGGCGCAGGCGTTCTCGACGCGCGTCGCCGGCGCCCAGCGCAGCGCGTCGTCGGCCTGCAGCACCAGCGACGAGGCGAAGATCTCGGGCACGAAACCGCCATTGAGCTGGCCCAGCCAGATGCCGCCCACCTCGCCGGCCCCGATGCCGGCATGAACCATGGCTTCACGGGCGACGCCGCCGATCAACGACTCCAGATCCACGCCATCGAGCCGCCCGAAGCGTGAATGCGCCCAACCCACCATGCACGTTGCCACCGCGTTCTCCTGCGCTGCGCCGGACCCGGAATGTAGGAAACTGGCGCCGCTGTCGATAGACGTAGGACTACCTCATGGGGGTTTCCCGGATGCCGGAAGCGAACGATCCGCACACGGGGCCCGAGCGCCCGCTGCTTGCCGCCGACGAGGTCGAACTCGCCTTCGACCTCGCGCCCGTGGGCTTGTGCGTTTCACGCGATCGCATCATCCAGCGCTGCAATGAGGCATTCGGCGCCATGTTCGGCGATGCGCCGGCAAGGCTCGAGGGACTTTCCTTGGAGTGCCTGTATCCGTCGCGCGCCGAGTTCGAGCATATCGGCGCGCAGGGCCTGCCGGTGATGCAGCGCACCGGTCACTACAGCGACGAACGCATCATGCGGCAGCGCAGCGGGCACCTCTTCTGGTGCCATGTGGCCGGCCGTGCGCTGCAGCGCGACCAGCCGTTTGCCCACGCGGTCTGGATGTTTGAGGACATCTCGTCGCGCCGTCCGGTCGCGGTGGAGCTGACGGTGCGCGAACGCGAGATCGTCCGCCAGCTTGCCGCCGGGCTCGCCACCAAGGCGATCGCGCGTGCACTCGGCGTGAGCCCGCGCACCATTGACGGCCATCGCGCGCGCATCATGAAGAAGGTCGGCGCGCGCAGCGCCAGCGAGATGATCTCCAGGCTCGTCGGCCTGCGTTGAGGGGCGTGGTCCTGAAGGTGGTCGTCGTGAGCGGCCTGCCGGGCCCGACCGCCGGACCGCAGGCGGCGTCGGGCCCTTAAACTCCCTCACACGATGAACCTGCTTGCCACCGCCCTGGCGCTGCTCGCCGCCTACCTCGTCGGTTCGCTGTCCTTCGCCGTCCTCGTCAGCCGCGTCATGGGCCTGGCCGACCCGCGCAGCTACGGCAGCAGGAACCCGGGTGCCACCAACGTGCTGCGCTCGGGCAACCGCGCCGCGGCGGTGATCACTCTGGCCCTGGACGCGCTGAAGGGTTATGTGCCGGTGCTGCTGTGCCTGGTCTACGGCCCGCGTTTCGGCCTCGGCGAGACGGCCGCGGCCTTCGTCGGCCTGGCGGCCTTCCTGGGCCACCTGTGGCCGGTGTTCTTCCGCTTCCGGGGCGGCAAGGGCGTGGCCACGGCGGCCGGCGTGCTGATGGCACTGAACCCCTGGCTCGGCGTGGCGGTGCTGGCGAGCTGGGGGCTGATCGCGTTCTTCTTTCGCTATTCGTCGCTGGCTTCACTGGTGGCGGCCGTGTTCGCACCGTTCTACCAGGCGTTGATCTGGGGGCTGGAGCCCGCGATCCTGGCCATCGTCGGCATGAGCCTGTTGCTGATATGGCGGCACGAAGGGAACATCCGCAAGCTGCTCGCCGGCACCGAAGGCAAGCTGGGCCAGAAGACCGCGGCTGGCCACGCCGGGCACGCCGCACTTCACCCGCGGGAGCAGGCACCCACGCGGCCGCACGGCCACGGCAAGCACAGGAAAGGATCCCACTGATGGTGCAGAGATACGACGTCGGCACGCGCCTGTCGGAGATGGCCGTGCACAACGGCGTGTGCTACCTGGCCGGCCAGGTGGCCGCCGACGGCACGCAGGACATCACCGGCCAGACGCAGCAGGTGCTGGCCGCCATCGACGCGCTGCTGGCGCGCGCCGGCTCCGACAAGGGCAGGATCCTGATGTGCCAGATCTTCATCAGGGACCTGGCCGACTTTGCGGCGCTCAACGCCGTCTGGGAAGGCTGGGTTCCGGCGGGCCATGCGCCACCACGTGCCACCGTGCAGGCCCAGCTGGCCAAGCCGGAGTGGCGGGTGGAAATGGTCGTCACCGCGGCGCTGTGAAGACCCCGCCGTGGTCCTGGGTCGGGCTGGTGCTGCTGGTGCTGGGCGTCAGCCTGGCCAGCCAGTGGTGGGTCGGACGCAAGGAACAGCGGCTCGGCGACGCCGTGGCGGCGCTGGCGCGGCCGGGCGACATCCGCATGCTGTCGTCGGAAACCTGCGCCATCTGCACCATCGCACGCACCTGGTTCTCCGAGCACGAGGTGCCATTCAGCGAATGCCTGATCGAGCGTGACGCGCAATGCAGGGCCGACTTCGACGCCAGCCGCGCGCCGGGCACGCCGGTGATCATCGTTCGCGGCCTGCCGCAACTCGGCTTCAACCCCGACCGCGTGAGGCTGGCGCTGCAGCCGCGCGGCTGAGTCTCACAAGCCCAGCTTGGCCGGGTCGCCGCGCCCCTGGCGCACCAGCACCGGCGCATCGCCGCTGAGGTCGATCACGGTGGTCGGCTGCATCGGGCAGGCGCCGGCGTCGACCACCGCCTGCAAGGTCTTCTCGAAGCGCCGGCGGATCTCGTCGGCGTCGTTGAGCGGCTCGGTCTCGCCCGGCGCGATCAGCGTCGTGGCCAGCAGCGGCTCGCCGAACAGCGACAGCAGTTCCTGCGTCACCTTGTGGTCGGGCACGCGCAGCCCGATGGTGCGCCGTGACGGGTGCGACAGCCGCCGCGGCACTTCCTTCGTGGCTTCCAGGATGAAGGTGAACGGCCCCGGCGTGCCGAGTTTGAGCAGCCGGTATTGCCGGTTGTCGACGCGCGCGAAGTGCGCCAGCTCCGACAGGTCGCGGCACAGCAGCGTGAGGTGGTGCTTGTCGTCGACCTGGCGGATGCGGCGCAGGTTCTCGGCCGCCGTCTTGTCGTCGAGCCGGCACACCAGCGCGTAGCTGCTGTCGGTGGGCACGGCGGCGATGCCGCCGTCGCGCAGGATCTGCGCCGCCTGCTTCAGGAGTCTGGGCTGCGGATTCTGCGGGTGGACTTCGAAGAGCTGCGACATGGGCCGATTGTCGGTCCAAGCGCCGGGCCAGCAGGCACGTGGTTCAGCGCCGGCGACACCTCGGCGGCCCGCGCGCCGCCGGCTCGGAGCGGGCGAGATTCCTGTCGCGCCGCCGTCCCGTGCCTGGCGCAGGGCCGGACCACGCGGCCC
>JACZKT010000088.1 GCA_014859905.1 Rubrivivax sp. | reverse complement strand
CGTGCTGGCCGTGGATGTCGACCAGCAGGTCGGCCGCTTCGCGCAGCTGCGTCACGGTGGCCGGGCTGCCGTTGATCCAGGCGCGGCTCTTGCCCTGGGCGTCCACGGTGCGGCGCAGCAGCAGGGTGTCGTCGGCGGCATAGCCGGCGTCGTCGAGCCAGGCCTGCAGTGCGGGCGGCGTGTCGAACTCGGCGCTGACCTCGGCGCGCGCCGCGCCTTCGCGCACCAGGGTGACGTCGGCGCGGTTGCCCAGCGCGAGCTGCAGGCCGTCGATGAGGATGGACTTGCCGGCGCCGGTCTCGCCGGTGAGAACCGTGAATCCGGCACCGAGCTCGACCTCGAGCTCGGCCACGATGGCCACGTCGCGCAGTGTCAGCCGCCGAAGCATGGCTCAGGCCTCCAACCGGGCCGGCGGCGGGTCCATCTCACACCCCGCCTTCGTACCAGCGCAACTTGCGCCGCAGCGTGGCGTAGTAGCTCCAGCCGCGCGGGTGCAGGAAGCGCACCTTGAAGGCCGAGCGCCGCACGCGCACCTGGTCGCCGTGCATCAGGCTGGCCAGGTTGTGCATGTCGAAGTTGGCCGAGACGTCCTTGCCGGCAACGATGCCGATGCGGATCTCGCCATGGTCGGGCAGCACGATGGGCCGGTTGGACAGCGTGTGCGACGCGATCGGCACCACCACCCAGCCGGCGATGCTCGGGTGCAGGATCGGCCCACCGGCCGACAGCGCGTACGCCGTGGAGCCGGTGGGCGACGCGATGATCAGGCCGTCGGCGCGCAGGTTGAACACGAAGTCGTCGTCGACGTCCACGCTCAGCTCGACCATGCTGGCGGTGGCGCCGCGGCTGACGACCACGTCGTTCAGCGACAGCCCCTCGAAGATCTTCTCACCGTCGCGCCAGACGTCGCCTTCGAGCATCGAACGGTGCTCTTCCTCGTAGTCACCGGCGATCATCGGCGCCAGCGCTTCCTTGTACTGGCCGATGGCGATGTCGGTGATGAAACCCAGCCGCCCCTGGTTGATGCCCACCAGCGGCACCTGCCAGCGTGCCAGTTCGCGCCCGATGCCGAGCATGGTGCCGTCGCCGCCCACCACCACGGCGAGGTCGCAGCGCGTGCCGATGTCGTGCGAGGCCAGCGCCTCGAAGTCGGTGACGCCGGTGGCGTAGGCGGTTTCCTGCTCGAACGACACCTCCAGGCCCTGCGCGACCAGGAAGTGGGCGATCTCCTCCAGCACCGGGCGTATGCCACGGGCCTGGTATTTGCCCACGATGGCAGCGTGACGAAAGCCGGTCGGCATGCGGCGCATTACACCATAGGGCCCCCCCCCGGCGAGACCCCTGTGCGGCAGTCAACTTCCTACAATGCGCGCATGCTGGATGACCGCGCCCGCTCGCTGCTCAAGACCCTGGTCGAGCGCTACATCGCCGACGGCACGCCGGTGGGGTCACGCACCTTGTCGCGGGCCTCGGGGCTGGACCTGTCGCCGGCCACCATCCGCAACGTGATGGCCGACCTCGAAGACCTGGGGCTGATCGCCAGCCCGCACACCAGCGCCGGCCGCGTGCCCACGCCACGCGGCTACCGCCTGTTCGTGGACACCATGCTCACCGCGCACACGCTGGACCTGGAGCATGTGCTGCCCGAAGTGGCGGCAGCGGGCCGGCAACTGCACCCCGACCAGCCGCAGCGCGTGATCGCACAGGCGGCGGCGCTGCTGTCCAACCTGTCGCACTTCGTCGGCGTGGTGATGGCGCCGCGCAAGGCCAGCGTGTTCCACCACATCGAGTTCCTGCGCCTGGGCGACAGGCGCGTGCTGCTGATCCTGGTGGCGCCCGACGGCGACGTGCAGAACCGCGTCATCTTCACCGCGCGCGACCACACGCAGGGCGAGCTGCAGGAGGCCAGCAACTTCCTCAACGCCCACTATGCCGGACTGACGCTGGAAGAAGTGCGGGAGCGCCTGAAGAGCGAGGTGGACGCGCTGCGCGTGGAGATCGCGGCACTGATGCAGGCCGCCGTGCAGGCCGGCACCGAGGCCATGGCCGACAGCGGCGACAACGTCGTCGTCTCCGGCGAGCGCAACCTGCTGGACGTGCAGGACCTGGGCCACGACATGTCCAGCCTGCGGCGGCTGTTCGGCATCTTCGAGCAGAAGACCGAACTGATGCGGCTGCTGGACGTGAGCAGCCGTGCCGAAGGCGTGCGCATCTACATCGGCGGCGAGAGCCAGGTGGTGCCCTTCGAGGCACTGTCGGTGGTCACGGCGCCCTACGAAGTGGACGGGCGCATCGTCGGCACGCTGGGCGTGATCGGGCCCACGCGCATGCCCTACGAGCGCATGATCCAGATCGTCGACATCACGGCGCGGCTGGTGGGCAACGCGCTTTCGGTGAAGTAGCCCCCGCCTGAAAGCACGTGCCACGCGGATGCGGCGGGTTCCTTCAAGGCTCTCGCTGCAATGCCTTGGGCGCGGATTCCCGCAGCGCCGTCTTCAACGCTTCGACGCCATGCGTCGGGCCGAGCGAGAGGTCGATCTCGAAGTACCTGACGGACTTCTTGCCGAGATGCGCCTTGAGCGTGCTCATGTGCTCGAGATACGGGGCGACGATCTTCGACTCCAGACTGGCTCGGGAGAAGCCGTTCAGAGCCCTGTAGGTCCTGGCAGCCCTTGCCTCGTGATTGGCCAGCACCTGCTCGACCGTGTTCTCGACAAAGATGTACACACGGTGTCGCGTGAATTCCTCGAATCTGGAGTCGTCGCTCGCCAGGGCAACCAGGTCGGCAAGGAACAGGTGCGACACCGGATCGTCGTCGAGCACCGATCTCGTCCTGTAGTGTTCGCGCAGCCCCGAGTCCTGGATGAGCTTGCGGTAGAAATGGTCGAGCCGGTGATAGAAGTCGAAGATGTTGCCGTCGCCCTTGTGTTGATCAATGAGCCTGGGCAGCAAGCGGCCCAGAAAGAAGGCGTCGATCGGCCCCGGCCTCGGGTTCACGACTTGTCCCCTTGCCAGTTCGGCAGGCGTGCACGGCCTGCCCTCGGCGTTCGAACGCATGAAGGCCTGGGCGAGAGTCGTCTTGCCCACTCCGGTGGGACCGATGAGTTCAAAGAGCGCCATGAGACGGGCACCCTGGTTCGTCGCAAGCTCGAGCAGACATCGGGATTTCACGCCGTTCAGCGGGCGCGATCACCGTCAAGTCGTGCCGCTGCATGCCAAGGCTGACGGCTGTAGGCGTTCATCATGGCGGACAGTCGTCTGGTGCTCGTCGGATCCATGCGCGTGCCCTGGTTATTGGAGTCGTCGACATGGACACGATCGACTCGATCCATGGGCAGGCCGCTGCGCAGCAATTCTTCATTCTGGACCACGAGGACGAGGCCCTGGACCTCGTGGTCCATGAGAAGGGCGAGGCTGCGATCGAAGAGCCCTGATGAGTCGAGCCTCAACTCGCTTGCGTCGCTGGCCCAGGTGCGGTCATGGCTGGTCAGGTGATGGGGCAGCCCGGCGGCGGCAAGTTCGCGTTGGCGGTGTCGGGCTGCGGACAGCGCTGCGTCGGCACCGATGAACACTTCGATCGGGATGCGGCCGTCTCCCGGCAGCAGGCCGGCGAGGAAGTGCGCCATGCGGGATCTGGCGGCGAGCGTTGCCCCGAACTGCGGGGCGTAGTTCATCTCGTTGATGACCGCGCCATTCTCGAACCAGGGCCTGGAGATGTCGGGTGAAATGATGTCGACACCCGCATTCGAGAGCCCCAGAAGCCGGGCGGCCTTCAACGCCAGGGCGGCGTTCTCGGCATGCACTTCATCGGTGGCGTCCGTCACGTCGCCGCCCCATTCGATGGACTCGACCTCGCGCAGCAAGACGCGCTGACCCTGGGCGGGAACGGATGGCGCATCCAGGCCCTGGCGGACGACGCAAGCGAGCGTGGCCGCATCGAGTTCGATCACCTTGCTGCGCGCCCAAGGGGGGCGCTTCAGGGTGTCCGCCTGAAGCTGAAGGACCAGTCCCGCGACGCTGCGGACACCATCGCCGACAACGGCCTTCGGTTGCCGGCGAACGGCGTAGAGAAAGGAGCCATTGGCCACCATCAGGCGGTAACACTCCCCGGGGACTTCGCGCTCCACCAGCACGATCCTTGAAAACTTCCTCGCTGCACTGTAAGCCGCTGCAAGCTGCGCGGGCTGATGGACACCGACCGTGACGCCTTCGCTGCGATCGCGGTCGCCCGGTTTCACCACGACTCGCCAGCCCAGTTGCTGCGCTGCCTCCATGGCCTGTTTCTCGTTGGCGACGACGGAGTGCTTCGGTGCCGGCAGGCCGGCCGATCGGAACATCTGGGCTGTCCAGTCCTTGCGCTGCGCGATCTTGCCGCCGATCGACGAATCGACATCGAGTGCGCTGCGATCCAGCCTGCGGGCTTGCCGGCCCCAGCCCAGTTGAAAGACGCCCGCGCCGAGGTGGCGAAACGGGATGTCCTGCTTGAACGCCTCGCGCAGGATCGGCATGGTCGAGACCCCAGGGCTGAACAGGGCCCGCAGCGGGGTCACGACGACCGTCTCCAGATTGCGCAGCAAGGGCTCGATATCCGAATGCGCGGGGTAGTGCTTCGTCGCCCAATGAACGAGGGTGAGCGCGGATTGATGCGCGCCGATGACGTACTTCAGCGGCACGAGGTCGACCGCGGGTACGGTCACGTGCACCGTGAAGTCCGATGCTCGATTCGGTACGGGATTGACGGCGATGATGCGTGCGCGCTCGAACACCGGGAGTCGTGCCGCGTTCTGGATCAGCACGGCGACCCAAAGGACACGTTCGATCCAGGCCAGGAAATCGGCCTGGCTGCTGCCTGAACCGCTGGGCTGCGGCGATGGGTCTGCGGCGTCCGCGCCGAAGGCGGCGGTGATGAAGGCATCCAGGGCTTCCAGGCGCAGAACGCCCGGTCGAGAGACGGCGAGTGCCAGCGTATGCCCGGCCTGGCGCATGCCATTGAAATATCCGGCGCGGGAGGAACCCTGTTCAACCATGGCCGCTCGTGTCACGGTCAGCCATCGGCAGCGCCAGAACCGTGCGCAGCGACCAGCGCATGCCGATGCCGCCCCCTGGCAGCTCGTCGACTCCGAGGCCGCGTTCCACGGCGTCGATGATGGCTTGCGGGCTCGCCCGATCGATGCCGAACATGAGGCCCAGGCAGTCGGCCATCGCGGCCCGGTCGGCGAACGGCCAGTGGTAATGTGCCTGCTCGTTCACCTGGATGAGAAAGCCGCTGCGGCGCAAGGTGTCGAGCATCCGCTCGTCCAGGAACTGCCCTCGATGGCCGACGGAGTTGTGCTCGTGGACGAAGCCGTTGAGGAACTGCGCTTGCGCCGAACGGTCGGCCACTTCCGCGATGGCGAGTCGGCCGCCGGCGCGGAGCACGCGGCGCATTTCGAGAAACACGCTTCGAACGTCGGGTTCGTGGTGCAGGCCTGCGAGGCACACGGCGACGTCGACGCTTGCATCCGGCAGGGGCAGCATGCTCAACGGTGCGAGGTAGCTCTGCCGGACTCTCCTCTTGCACAGTGCGTGCAACACCGGGCTGGGGTCCACGGCCAGTACGTTCAGGTCCGGCGTCGTGAGGTACCGGCTGAGAAAACCGCCCGCCGCGGGAAGGTCCAGGAGCGTCTCGCCGGGTCGGGGCGCTGCCAGCCGAAGCACGACGGCGATCTCCTCCCGGCAGGCATCCGGGTAGCGGGTGAATGCATCGTCATGCGCCTGACCGCGCTGCTGAAAGATGGCGGCGTAACTGTCAGGGGTGTGCATCTGGCCATTGCTCTCGACTAAGTGCTTCGACGTCGATCCGGGGCATGGAGCAGCTTCAGTTTACGACGCGAAGGGGCAACGACTGCCGGCGAACGCGGCCGGTTCCCGCGCCGGCGCCATCCTGGGCCGCGCAGGCCTGGACGCAATGCCGGGCTCGCGATGACACTCGCGGCGCAGGCGCCGGCGCCGCATCGACGGTGGGACGTGCATGAATGACGACCTGGAGCGAGCCCTTGAAATGCTCGGGAACCTGTTCGCGGGCAGCATGCCGCCCGCCCGCGGTCTTCGTGGCGGCAGTCGTGACCCTGTTGCCTGTGACGGTATGGCCGGCCCATCGTGCCTTGCGCGGCTATCGCATCGTGAAGGCCATCGCAAAGGCGCCATTGGTGGATCTGCGCACGCGGGCCAGCGGGCTGGTCAAGCTGCGCGGCACGGCGCAGCCCGCGCCGGCGTTGCCCGGCAAGGGCCCGGCGACTATCGTCTGGTATTCAGGAAGCAGCAGAAGCGGGAGCAAGCGCTCGACGCGCACCACGACCGACAACTTCCTGATCGAGGACGACCACGGCCGGTGTGCGGTGGAAACCGCGAAAGCCGAGATCGTGCCCACGCGCAGCGTTCACAGCGAGGGCTTCCTCGACCAGAGCCGCAGCACGTCCGAGAAGATCGTCCAAGCGGGTGATCCGGTGTTCGCCATCGGCGAGTTGAGGCGCGGCCAGCCGCTGCCGGCGGGCCTGTCCGCAGCATCGTGTCAGTTGGCAAGGCGTGGCGGCGTGTTGCTGGTCTCCGGCAGCCCCGAGCGACACGTCACGGTGCTCTACACCTCGTGGACCGTGGTGCACATGCTGTTGGGCCTGCTGTGCTGGGGTGCACTGGCCTTTGGCGCCTGGGCTCATGTCGGCAGCTATCCGCCCAGCGCAGGCAGCGCCGTCATGACATTCCTCGACTCGCTGCAGACGACGCCACTGCAACCCGAGCCGGGCCGCGAGCACCGGCTTTGGAACGAGGTCGATGAAGGCAAGCGCGACGCCGAGCCGCAGCCCGACTGAGCGACATTGGAAGCCGAGGCTCAAGGGTAGGCAACGGCACGCCGGGTGTGATCGGGCTCACATGCTGCCCTGCGGGCGCATGATCCAGATCGTGGGCATCACGGCGCGCGGGGTGGGCCATGCGCTCTTCGTGACGCAGTGGCCGCCTAGAATGCCAAGTTCCCTGGGGCCGTTAGCTCAGTTGGTCAGAGCAGAGGACTCATAATCCTTTGGTCGTTGGTTCAAGTCCAACACGGCCTACCAGATTTACTGGTGTTATCGCGATAGTGATCGCTAACATTGTTGACCCGCTTCTGTCCTGGTGCCAGTCTGGTGCCAGTTTTGGGGCGATTGCGTTGCGCGAAGACGTGGGTGCATGACGCGCCATCGCTTGGAGCCGGGTTTCGCGTGGGCAAGCGCTTCAGCCCACCGCGAGACGAACGGGCTTGCCCACGCGGTTGAGCAACTCGACCAGCGTGTCGATGGTGAACTTCGAGGTCTTCTGGTTCACGACGTCGGACACGCGCGGCCGCGACACCATCAGGATCTGCGCCGCATCGGCCTGCCTGAGTTGATGCTCGGTGATCCAGTTCGACAGCTCTGCCATCAACTGCTGCTTGAGCACCCGGGTGTCGTTGATCTGCTTGCGCGAGGCAGCCTGCAACTTCTTGGCTTCCGCCGCCGAGAAGCCGAGTTCCAGGAACAAGTTCGCGCCAGCCTTCGTGACGTGGCGGATTTCGGTGTCGATGGTCATCGCTTGCCCTTTCTGGCGTTGACCACGGCCCGATAGCGCGCCGTGGCAATCTCCTTGTCCTGCTTCGACGTGGCCTGAGTCTTCTTCTGGAAACAGTGCAAGACGTACACCGCTTCCTCGAACTTGGCCACGAACATCACCCGGAAAATGCCCTTGGCATCACTGATGCGGATCTCCCGAGTGCCCGCACCGACTTCATCGAACGGCTTCCAGTCGGTGGGGTCAAGGCCAGCCTGAACCTTCCCGAGCTGGAAACCCGCTTCCTTGCGGGGAGCCTTCGGAAACGCGATGAGATCCTCGTAGGAGGAACCGACCCACCTAATCTCTTTCTCATCGGTCCATTCGGTCATCTGTATAAAAGTTTATACATGCCTGTGCGCTCGGTCAAGCTGCAGTCACCTCTCGAATGGAGCGGTGCTCAGGACCGCCACGCGTGCAGGCGCCTGGTCGGACAGTCCGAACAGGCTGGCCGCGTAGGCTCGTCTGCGCTGACGGAGCGTGGACCATGCCGAGACGGTACTAGCCACAGCAGAAAGTTGAAACGAACTGTTAACCACGCCCGCTGCTCCTGGGACCGAGGGGGACATCACAAGACATCAAGGGATAACGCGGGACGCGCAGGCTCTCTCGGCGCAGGGACTACCGTTCTTCCAACGGCATCGGCACGATGCCGGCCATGCGCATGCCGTGGAGCAAGTCGAGCAGACTTATCGTCTTGGCCACGTGGAAGAAGTGCATGCGCTGCGAAGTGCGCTGAACGACGGCATTGAGCGTCAGCCCAGAGGCAAGCGCCCGCTGGCGCAGGTGCGGCAACGGGCGCGGCGTTGAGGCAGCCTCGGGGCTCCCCCGGGGTCGGCCTTCTGGCGATCAGTCGCCCCGATGGCCGCGGCGCCCGTCCCGCCGGTCATCGCGCCTGTCGTCTCGCCAATCGCGGCGGTCGTCGCGCCAGTCGCGCCGGGCCTCTTGCCAGCCGCGGCTGTATCGCGGGTCGCCAGGCCGCGCGTCGTAGCGGTTTGGCACGCCATCGCCGTCGCGGTCCCAGCGCGGGTTGTAGACGGGGTCACGGCGGTTGGGGATGCCGTCGCGGTCAGCGTCCCCGTAGCCCCTGTCATAGCCCCGCTCGTAGCGCGGGTCGTGGTGGGCGATGCCTCGGTTGGGCTCCACCACCACGAAGCGCGGCACGGGAATCGGCGGCAGCGGCAGCACCACGTGGCCGGGCAGGCGGATCGTGGGCGTGGCCAGCGTCACCGACCATTGCACCTCGGGGCCGCCGGCCTGTGCGGCGCCGGTGGCCAGCGTGCCAGCCAGCAGGGTCAGCGCCAGGGCGATCTTGCGTGTGTTCATGAATCGGTCTCCTTGGGGTCGGGTGGGGCCGTCCGCTGGCCCGCCAGTCCACAACGGGGCGCAGCGCCGCACGGTTCACCACATTCGTGTGAACGGCTGTAAAGCCGGCCCGCCCGCACAATCGGCTCGACGAACACCGAACTTCGCTGGCACAGCCCCGCCGCCGACCGCAACAAGGGCCCGATCACGGCCGAGTTGTTGCGCCTGTTGCCGCCGCAGGGCCTGATGCCGGAAATCGCAGTGCTCGAGCTACCTGGCCGACAACGACGGCGATTCGGACGAAGCCCGCGCGCGCAGGCAGCTGCAGGCTGCGGCCTGCACCTACCGCATCGCCGTCGGACCACGCGCCAGCCAGAAGGTGCTGACGGTGCAGGGCGTCATGCCCAGGGATGCGGACTTCAAGCAGGACCTGTGTGCTGACATTGACGGGTTTAGCCTGCACGCCGCTGTGCGCTGTGGCGCCGAGGATCGCCGGGCGGTGGAACAACTCTGCCGCTACATCACCCGCCCGGCGCTGGCCAACGAGCGCGTACAAACCAACACCGCGGGCCAAGTGGTGCTGAAGCTCAAGACGCCGTGGCGCGACGGCACCACGCACCTGGTGATGTCGCCGCTGGCGTTCATGCAGCGCCTGACAGCCCTGGCGCCGCGAGCGTGTTGACATAGCTCTGACCTGTTCGCGAGACGCCCGCGCGAGCGACTGCTTCGCGGCGACAAACGTAGGGCAGTGAATGTCGCTGAAGATCGTCAGCCGGTACTGGGAGACCGCCGCCCGGCTGACAGCGTCCAGTCCGCAGCCGTCCTTCAACCGCCCCATCCCGCCAGGCGCCCGATTTCTTCCGGATAGGACGGAACCCAAAGGCCGATGCTGATCGCAACGATGCGCTCAGCCGTCTGCCGGTCCCACAGCGCCCGTGCCAGCATGGGACGCCTGGCCGCAGTCCACCATATCCGTGATGACCCAGCCGGCCGGCACTCACCACGTTGATCTCATCCTGACCGAGTCAGGATGCGGAGGGTGGCAGCCTGACGCCCCGATCGACATGAGGTAACGACACCCCTGCGCCAGGTGGTGGCCATCATGCAGGGCCCTGAGAGGCTCGTGGCGGGCCTCGCAGCACCCTCTGGCTACCCCAAAACCCCAGCCTGCGGGTTGCTGGAGGGCTCGTCGACAGCACACCTGGCCCCCGACTCGGTCCACCCAGACTCGGTCCAGATCGTCGAACAGAGGTCACTCGATGCCAGCAGGCTGAAGGTGGCGGCTCGGGGCCTGTGCTCGGCCGGCGAGTTGCTCGGCTACGACCGCGTCCTCGTGTGCTCGGAGTGCTCCCACGGCGGCATCGCGCAACCACAGACCGGCGCGCTTGAGCACCGTGCTGCGGATCTGTAGGTGCGACCCATGCTTGGTGCTTTGGGCGCCAGCAACGTCTACGATGCACTGCAAGTCGATCGACCGCCCACGCCGTCCACCCAGGACTCAAGAGTAGCGTCATGTCCCACGTATTGTCCCCGGCACGGAATCGGAGGCCAGGGCCATTCTCGGCAGTGACGGCAACTGTCATTGCCGCTCTCAAGCTCGCACGGCTTGTTCCATGAAGCGCAGAAAGCGCGCATCACCTACGTAGGCTATGTTCACACGCATGACCAGTGAACTGCCTTGTCGATCGGGGTAGAACACCGCACCCGGAGCCAGGAAGATGCCACTCGCGGCGGCGCGCCTGGCCAACTCGATGTCGGTGAAGCTCTTCGGCACTTCGACCCACAGGTAGTAGCCGCCGGTGTAGGTTGAATGGACCTGCAGTCCGATCTTTGCGAAGAATCCGAGGGCAGGCCCGAGGGCTGCATCGAGGCGAGCCTTGAGCCGCCCGAGATGCCGCCGGTAGTGCCCGCCAGAGATCAACTGGTGCACTACCCGCTCCACGAAATCCGACGTGGAGACGACGGTGACCATCTTCAGGTCACACAGTACGCCGGCCCTTTCGGCGGCCGCAGCGATGTAGCCGACTCGCAACCCTGCGGAGAGCGTCTTGGAGAAGCTGCTCACGTAGATCACTCGTTCAAGTTGATCCAGTGCAGCGAGTCTGGGTGCCGATGCTGGCAGGAGATCGGCAAACGGGTCGTCCTCCACGATCAGGAAGTCATGTTGGGCAGCCAGTTGCAGGAGCCGGTGAGCCTTGGGCAAGCTGATCGACCCGCCGGTCGGGTTGTGCGCCAGGGTCTGGGTGAAGAAGACCTTCGGCTTGTGTTCATGCACCACCGCCTGCAGGGCGTCCAGGTCCGGACCGTCCGGTAAGCGGGGGATACCGATCATCTCGACCTTGCCCAGCTTGAGCTTTCCAAAGAGCGGGTAGTAGCCCGGTGAGTCGACCAGCGCCTTGTCGCCAGCGTCGAGAAAGTGCCGGATGATCAGGTCCAGCGCGTGATTGGCGCCTTGAGTAAGCAGGACCTGCCTGGCATTGACGTGAATCGTGCGCTCGTTCAGCAGTCGCGCGATGGTCTCCCGCAAGGGAAGGTACCCCCACGGCGTACCGTAGCCATGTTCGACGTCCGACAGTGCGCGATGTCGTGCCCGGCGCAAGTAGGTGCCCAGTTCGGAGTTCTCCATCCACGAGGCCGGCGGTCGGCCGTCGCCCGCGCGAACTTCGTATTGCTGTTCAAGCTGTTCGCGCAGCAATGACACCACGTCGACGGCTTCGGTGACGTGCGGCGGCGCTGCCTGTGTTCGCTGGCCTGCGGTCTTGCGGACGTAATAGCCCGATCCTGGACGAGCCTCGGCATAGCCGCGGGCGATGAGCCGGTCATAGGCCTCCACCACCGTGTTCCTGCTCAGCCCCTCCTTGGCTGCGCAGTCGCGGATGGACCGCAGCTTCGTGCCGGCCACGATGCCGCCACGATCGATGGCCATGGCGACCCTGCCGGCAAGTGACTCCACCTTGCTATCGGGCAAGGACTGGGAAGGCTTGTGCGGCATCAGAATCAAACTCCAACTGTCACCATGATGTGAGGGACACAGTTCTGAACGACTGTGCCCAAACTGTACCCGTCGTTCTAGTGCAGCGTCACTAGACTTTCAGTCGCGCTCCAAGGAAGACCCGCCAACGCGGGCCAACCAGGGCACGAAGATCGGAGCTGCACTTCGACGCGCAGGCTGCGCATCAATCAACCGGAGACAAGACATGGTGAACACGAACGTCCAACGTCGAAACATCCTGAAATCCACGCTCGCGGGCGCGGCGGCTGCCGCCACGGCGCTGCCCATGGTGGCCAGGGCCCAGGCCACCGTCACCTGGCGCATGCAGGCACTTTGGGACGGCGGAACCACACCCCAGAAATTCGAAGAGAAGTTCGTGGCCCGCGTCGCTGAACTCACCGGCGGGCGTTTCAAGATCAATCTCTTTGCAGCGGGCCAGATCGTTCCGGCTGCGCAAGCCTTCGATGCCGTCCGCGGCGGCGCCTTCGAGATGATGAAGACGTTCGACGGCTATGAAGCGGGCAAGATCCCCGCCTTCGCCTTCACCAGCACGATCCCGTTCGGTTTTGCCGAGAGCGACGAATACGAGGCCTGGTTCTACGAGAAGGGCGGTCTGGACCTGGCACGCCAGGCGTATGCGCCTGCAGGTCTGCACTACATCGCTCCCACCGTCTATGGCCAGGAGCCGCTGCACTCCAAGGTGCCCGTCCGAAAGATTGCTGATCTTGCAGGCAAGAAGGGCCGATTCGTCGGTCTGGCTTCCTCGGTCATGGGCGCGTTTGGCGTGTCGGTGACGCCGTTGCCCACCGGCGAGGTGTACTCCGCGCTCGACAAGGGTGTGATCGACATGGCCGATCGCGGCGATCTGACAGCCAACTTCGAGGCCGGCTTGGCAGAAGTTGCAAAGTTCGTCATCGTTCCCGGGTTCCATCAGCCCACCACAGCCACAGCTTACGTGGCCAACCGCGCGGCATACGACAAATTGCCTGCCGAGTTCAAGGCAGTGTTGGCCGTCGCCGCGCGAGAGATCTCGGCGTCCCTGCGGCAGCACATTCTTGTCAACGATTCGCTTGTGCTGGCCAAGTACCAGGCCAAGGGCTGCGAGATCATCCGTTTCAGCGCAGCCGACATTGCGGCGGCCCGCCCCAAAGCCATGGCCGCGTGGCGCGCGGCCACGAAGGGCGATGCGCTGGCGACCAAAATCCTCGACAGCCAGGTGGCATTCATGAAGGATCTGGGCCTTCTGTCCTGAGGACGTGCCCCGCGCCGACGGCCCGTTGAGGGCCTCCGGCGCAGTCGATTCGGATACGAAGGAGAGCGGGTGTGCCTGTCTGGCTTTCTGTCTCCACGTCTGCCATTACGACCCTCAACCGTTGGACTTTCCGGGTGACGGTGTGGCTGATGGCGGTCGTGGTCCCCGTGATGCTCTATGAAGTGGTGGCGCGCTACCTGTTCAACGCACCCACGGTGTGGGGGATGGAACTGGCGGTCCTGATCTTCGGCCCCTACTTTCTTCTCGGCGGACCCCACCTCCTGCACCTGAAGGGCCACGTGACGCTGGACGTGGCCCGGCAACGGATGAGTGCCCAGTGGCAGCGTCGAATGGACCTGCTGAACTTCCCCGTCATCATCGTCTTCTGCGGCATCTTGCTGTACTTCAGCGTGCCCGCGGCGTGGAGTTCCTGGAGCTATCGCGAGACCAGTTTTTCGGCCTGGAACCCGCCGATCTGGCCCACAAAGGTCGCGGTGCCGCTGGCCCTGGCTCTGATGCTGCTGCAGGCGCTGGCTGAGTACATGCGCATTGTGTTTCGTGACCCCGGCAGCCCTGACGCGGACACTGATGACAGCGGCGCGGCGCCGGGGGCCCCATGCTGAGCCCCAACACGATCCTGCTGCTGATGTTCGGCAGCCTGACGTTGTTCATGCTGACGGGCCTGCCGATAGCCTTCGTGCTAGGCGGTCTGTCGCTCCTGTTCACGGTGACGCTGTGGGACTCGAGCGCGGTCATCGTGCTCGTGCTGCAGATCTTCGACACCATGAAGTCGGAGGCCCTGCTGGCCATCCCGCTGTTCATCCTGATGGCGTGCATTCTCCAGCGCTCCGGTGTCATCGAGGACCTGTACCTGGCCATGGAGATGTGGTTTGGCCAGATCAAAGGCGGCCTGGCCATCGGCACGGTGATCATCTGCGTCGTTATGGCTGCCATGACCGGTGTCGTGGGTGCAGCCGTCACCGCGATGGGCATCCTGGCCCTGCCCGAGATGCTGCGGCGCGGCTACAAGCCCCAACTTGCGCTGGGCACCATCTGCGCGTCGGGTACCTTGGGCATTCTCATTCCGCCGTCTGTGTTGACCATCGTCTATGCGGTCACGGCACAGGTTTCTATCGGCAAGATGCTGATCGCCGGTCTGGTGCCAGGCCTGCTGCTGGCGAGCTTGTACATCGCTTACATCCTGGTCGTTGGCTGGCTGAAGCCCGAATGGGTGCCGCTGGACACGAGCGTGAGCCACACGCCGCTGAAGAAGAAGCTGCTGGCGCTCAGGGCCCTGGTCTTTCCGTCCTTGCTGATCGTTCTGATCCTGGGCTCAATCTTCTTCGGCGTAGCCACGCCCACAGAGTCCGCGGCAGTCGGAGTGGCGGGCGCCATGATCCCAGCCCTCATGAAGGGCAAGTTGAACATGGGAATTCTGCGCACCTCCGGCGTCGACACGTTGAAGGCGACGTCGATGATTCTCTGGATCACCCTGGGAGCCAAGGCATACGTCGCAATCTTCACCGGCCTGGGCGGCGCCGACACGTTGCTGGAAATCATCAAGGGCCTGGAAGTCAATCGCTGGATGATTCTCGCGGCCATGATGGTCTTGCTGATTTTCCTTGGCACGGTGCTCGACGAGATCGGCATCATTCTGTTGACCGTGCCCGTGTTCCTGCCGATCGTGCGCTTGCTGGGCTTCGACGAAATCTGGTTCGGCGTCCTGTATGCCATCACGATCCAGATGGGCTACATCAGCCCGCCCTTCGGTTACACGCTCTTCTACATCAAGGGCACCTTGCCGGCACACATCGGCATGGGCGCCGTCTATCAGGGCGTGTTGCCTTTCGTCGTGCTGCAACTCGTCGGGCTCCTGATCTGTGCCGCGTTCCCGGGCATGGTGACCTTCCTGCCCGAACTCATGACCGCCCGCTAACCCAAACTCCATAGGACAAGACCATGGAAAGCAATGTCAAGAGCAGCCGCATCGGTGGTTTTCACAAGCTGGGCATTCCCCAGCGCGTTGCTGCCGTCGCCGGATTCGCCGGCTTGGATGAAGCCGAACAGAGCCATCTGCTGAACACCGGCAATCTGCCTTCCGCGACGGCAGACCGCCTGATCGAGAACTTCATCGGTACGATGAACATTCCGATGGGCATTGCCACGAACATGAAGATCGACGGCAGGGACCGCCTGATTCCCATGGCCACAGAGGAGTCGTCGGTGGTGGCAGCCGTCTGCAATGCCGCGCGCCAGTGTTACGACAGTGGCGGCTTCATTACTTCAATGTCCGGCAGCCTGATGATCGCGCAGATCCAGTTGGTGGATGTCTCCGATCCGCAGCATGCGCGCATCGAGATTCTGGAGCGCAAGGAGCAGATTCGAGAACTTTGCGATGCCTGCGATCCGATCCTCGTCAAGCTCGGAGGCGGCTTTCGTGACCTGGAAGTGCGCGTTATCGAGACGCGCGGCGGCGTGATGGTCATCACGCACCTCGTGGTGGATACGCGCGATGCGATGGGTGCCAACGCGGTCAACACCATGGCCGAGAAGATTGCACCCATGATCGCGGCCTGGACAAACGGCAGGACCAGCCTTCGCATCCTGTCGAATCTGGCCGACCGTCGCCTGGCCCGCGCGCGCTGCGTGTGGCGCACTGCGGATATCGGCGGCGAGGCTGTTCGCGACGCCATGCTGGCGGCCTACCACTTTGCCGATGCCGACCCCTACCGCGCTGCCACCCACAACAAGGGCATCATGAACGGCATCGATGCGGTGGTTCTGGCCACGGGCAACGACACTCGGGCAGTTGAAGCAGGTGCACATGCGTATGCAGCACGCAAGGGGCACTACGGCAGCCTGACGTCATGGGAGATCACGGCCAGCGGTGATCTCGCGGGTGTGATCGAGGTGCCCATGGCAGTCGGCTTGATCGGCGGCGCCACCAAGCTGCATCCGACCGCCAAGTCGGCGCTGAAGATTCTTGACGTGCGCTCAGCCGACGAGCTGGCCCGCATCATCGCGGCGGTGGGCCTGGCGCAGAATTTCTCTGCCATGAAGGCCCTGGCCACCACGGGAATACAAAAGGGCCACATGGCGCTGCATTCGCAGAACATCGCGATGATGGCCGGCGCCGTGGGTGAAGAGATCGATACCCTGGCCAGCCTGCTCGTTGACAAGGGAACCGTCCGGCTGGACGTCGCCGAGGCTGAACTCAAGCGGCTAAGGGCGCACTGAGGACGACGTCATGAAGGTGCCGAACTCAGTCAAGCTAGTGGAGGTGGGCCCTCGCGACGGTTTGCAGAATGAAAAATCGGCCGTGCCCACCGCGGTCAAGATCGAACTGGTGCACCGCTTGCAGGACGCGGGTTTGCGGGAGATCGAAGTCACGAGCTTCGTCAGTCCGAAGTGGGTGCCGCAGATGGCCGACAACGCCCAGGTCATGGCCGGCATCCATCGCAAGCCGGGTGTGCGCTACAGCGTGCTGACACCCAATCTGCAGGGCTTCGAGGCCGGGCGAGCCAGTCGACCCGATGAGATCGTCGTCTTCGGAGCCGCCAGCGAAGCCTTCAGTCAGAAGAACATCAACTGCTCCATCGCGCAGAGCATCGAACGGTTTCGACCGGTGGTGGCGGCCGCGCGCGCCGCAGGCATCTATGTCCGTGGCGCGATGTCGTGTGCACTGGGCTGCCCTTATGAAGGCGAGATCGATCCCGCGCGAGTGGGGATGTTGGCAGGCCTCATGAAGGATATCGGGGTGCAGCACGTGGGCGTCGCCGACACCATCGGTACCGGCACACCGTTGAAAGTGATGCGCGCCATCGAGTCGACGCAGTTGCACTATGGCATCGACGAGATATCTGGCCACTTCCACGATACCTACGGCCAGGCACTCGTCAATGTCCATGCCGCGCTGCAAATGGGTGTCTGGCAGTTCGACACCTCGGTAGCCGGGCTCGGCGGCTGCCCTTACGCCAAGGGCGCGACCGGCAATGTCGCCACCGAAGACGTGGTGTTCCTGTTGCATGGCATGGGGATCGAAACTGGAGTCGATCTCGACCTGCTGGTCGATGCGGGCGTCTTCATCAGCAATGCACTGGGCCGAATGCCAAATTCGCGCGTGTCGGCGGCGCTCCTTGGAAGGGCCGCAAACACCTGATCCAGACAGTCAGTTCCCGGCGGCTCCTAGCCCTACCTTCGCAAGCCCATGTTTGGTTTGGATGGTCGCCCGGCCGCTGGGCCGCGTGAGTGCTGGGCTTTCGTTTGCTCGCCGCTTCGAGTATGCTACATGAACAAACATGCACATATTCGAACGAGAAGTTGGC
>JACZKT010000087.1 GCA_014859905.1 Rubrivivax sp. | reverse complement strand
AGTTCGCGGTCGGTGGCGAGCAGACGCATGGGTGTGCGGGCCGCCCGAGCACCCGCGGCGGGGTCGCGTTGTTCAGGCGGCGCGGCGTATGGCGCCGCGCAACATGTCCACCATCTGGTCGACCTGACCCCGTTCGATGATCAACGGCGGCGACAGCGCCACCGTGTCGCCGGTGGTGCGCACCAGCAGGCCCTTTTCGTACAGGTCGAGGAAGATGTCGAAGGCGCGCTTGGTGGGCTCGCCCGGCTGCGGCGCGAGCTCGATGCCACCCACCAGCCCGATGTTGCGGATGTCGATGACGTTGGGTTCGCCCTTCAGCGAGTGCACGACTTCGGCAAAGTAGCCTTCCATCTCGCCGGCACGCGTGAGCAGGCCTTCCTCGGCGTAGGTGTCCAGCGTGCCGAGCCCGGCAGCGCAGGCCAGCGGGTGCGCCGAGTAGGTGTAGCCGTGGTAGAACTCAATCAGGTGCTCGGGCCCGGTCATGAAGGCGTCGTGGATGTCCTGCCTGACGAGCACGGCGCCCATCGGCGCGCAGCCGTTGGTGATGCCCTTGGCACAGGTGATCATGTCCGGCATGACGCCGAAGGTCTGCGTCGCGAACGGCTGCCCGGTGCGACCGAAGCCGGTGATGACCTCATCGAAGATGAGCAGGATGCCATGCCGGGTGCAGATCTCGCGCAGCCGCTGCAGGTAGCCCACGGGCGGCACCAGCACGCCGGTGGAACCGGCCACCGGCTCGACGATGACGGCGGCGATGTTCGACGCGTCGTGCAGCGCCACCAGGCGCTCCAGGTCGTCGGCGATCTCTGCACCATGCACCGGCTGGCCGACGCTGAAGGCGTTGCGCGCCGGCTCGTGCGTGTGGCGGATGTGGTCCACGCCCGGCAGCCCGGTGGCGAAGGCCTTGCGGTTGCCGACCATGCCGCCGACCGAGACGCCGCCGAAGTTGACGCCGTGATAGCCGCGCTCGCGGCCGATGAGCCGGGTGCGTGTGCCCTCGCCGCGCACGCGGTGGTAGGCGAGCGCCATCTTCAGCGCTGTTTCCACCGCCTCGGAGCCCGAGTTGGTGAAGAAGACCTTGCTCATGCCCGCCGGCGCGATCTGCACCACGCGTTCGGCGAGCTCGAAGGCCTTGGGGTGGGCCATCTGGAACGGCGGCGCGAAGTCCAGCTCGGCCGCCTGTTGCTGGATGGCCTGCACGATGCGCGGCCGCGCGTGGCCGGCGTTCACGCACCACAGGCCAGCCACGCCGTCCAGGATCTGGCGGCCGTGGTCGTCCCAGTAGTGCATGCCGGCAGCGCGGGCCAGCAGCCGCGGCGCCTTCTTGAACTGCCGGTTGGCCGTGAAGGGCATCCAGTAGGCGTCCATCTTCAGGCCCGGCGTGGTGCCCGTGCTTTCGGCGGCGTGCAGCAGGGCGGGGTCGAGGGCTTTGTTCATGGCGGCTCCTGGTGGGCGCGCCGGCAAGGACGCGGCGCATGCGCCGAGTTTAGTCAAGCCATGGCGCCGTGCGCGCCGGCCGCGTCAAGGCTTGGCGTCGCGCCCCTGCAACTCGGCCAGGCGGCGGCGCCGTGCCTCGGGGTAAACCAGCGCTTCCTCGAGCGCGATGTGCTCGTGGTGCAGGGCCGTGAACACCGGCAGCGCCAGTCGCAGCATCGCCAGGTCGTACCAGTTGTAGCCGTTGGCGATGGCCTCGATCTGCGGCGCCAGCTCGCGCCAGTCTTCCTCGATCCAGCCGTGGTCCTGCTGCAGGCGCCGCACGTGCTGCACCAGCTCGATGTCGGTGCTGTTGAGCAGCGCCGGGAAGACGTGCCTCTCTTCCTCGGCGTGGTGGGTGCGGCCAGGGCCGGCGAAGAAGGCCATGATGCGCTGCGCGCTGGCGCGTGCCGTCTCGTCGGGGCCGCTGTCGTCCAGGTGGGCCAGCAATTCCTCGAAGGCCTGCAGCATCTGCAGCGCGTCGCGGTGCGCCTGCTCCAGAGATTCGAACTCGGGCAGCGCCGGGACGGGCGAGCGGGACGGGCGCGGCGCGCGGGCAGAGGGTGCAGTGGTCATGGCGGTGGCTCCTGGCAACGGGTCCGATTGTTCGCAGCGATCGCCGCGCCGCCTTGCGCGCGATCAAGGAAGAAGTCAGCGTCGGGCGGCCAGGCGCCCGCACAGGTAAGTCCAGATGAAACACGCCGCGGCATGGCTGGTGAGTTCGGCGTGGTCGTAGGCGGGGGCCACCTCGACACAGTCCATGCCCACGAAGGGCAGGTCGGCCAGCTCTTCCAGCAGCGTCAGCATCTGGTTGCTGCTCAGGCCGCCCGGCTCGGGCGTGCCGGTGCCGGGGGCGAAGGCCGGGTCCAGGCAGTCGATGTCCAGGCTCAGATAGACCGGCGGCTGGCCGTGTTGTGCCAGCCGGTCGCGGATCGAAGCCAGCACCGGTGCCAGCTGCGCCGGCGACTCCAGACCCCGCAGGCCGCGCGCGGTGAAGATCTGGCCACCACGGTCGCGCACGTAGTCGCGCGCCGCGCGCGTGCCCGCCGAGCGGATGCCGAGCTGGGTGAAGCAGGCGTCGACCACCAGCCCCTCCTGCACGGCCTCGTAGACCCAGGTGCCGTGGCCGCTGGGCTCGCCGAAATGGCTGTCCCAGGTGTCGCAATGGGCGTCGAAATGGATCACCGCCAGCGGCCGGCCGAGCCGGGCGCAGTAAGCGCGCAGGAGTGGCAGGGTGATGGAATGGTCGCCGCCGATCCAGGCCATGTGGTGGCGGCCGATCAGCTCCGCCGCGCGCGGCGCCAGTGCTGCACGCATGGCGTCGAGCGAGGTGTTGGGCAATGCGAGGTCGCCGGCATCGCCGAGTTGCCCGAGCGGGCTCACGTCGAAGTGCGGGTGGATGCCGTCGCACAGCATCTGGCTGGCCTGACGCACGGCACGCGGCCCGAAACGCGCCCCCGGGCGGTTGCTGGTGGCGCCGTCCCACGCGATGCCGGCCACGGCGTAGGGCGTAGCCGCACTGGGCGGGCCCACCTTCATGAAACCCGGGTCGGACAGGAACGCGAACGACGACATGGAAGCCTTCGGTGCAAGGTCGCGGCCGATGATACGGAAGCTCTTCCGTTGAACCGACCCCCGGAGAGATCGCCCTTTTCGCATGCCATGGCTTACATATCGGATCGTGGAATGCGGAACGCTGCATCGCAGCAAAAGTTCATCATATGGGAGAACAGCATTTCGCATTACGGAACTTTCTCGTAACCCGTTGATTTAACGCCAAATATTCTTCTGTCTTATATAAGACATAGGTCTTCACTTCGCAGCCGGGTCGAGGTACGCTGAACCTAGTTCATCGCACCCTTGCCTCTCGCCTCAAACCAGGAGAACTTCATGAGCACACTCACCCGCCAGCAACAAGCCGCCGCCCTAGAGAAGGACTGGGCCGAGAACCCGCGCTGGAAAGGCATCAAGCGCGGCTACAGCGCCGACGACGTGGTGCGGCTGCGCGGCAGCCTCCAGGTCGAGCACACGCTGGCCAAGCGTGGCGCCGAGAAGCTGTGGAACCTGATCAACACCGAGCCTTTCGTCAACACGCTGGGCGCACTCACCGGCAACCAGGCCATGCAGCAGGTCAAGGCCGGGCTGAAGGCGATCTACCTCAGCGGCTGGCAGGTCGCCGCCGACGCCAACGACAACGGCGAGATGTACCCCGACCAGAGCCTGTACTCGGTGGACTCGGTGCCCAAGGTCGTCAAGCGCATCAACGGTGCCTTCGCGCGCGCCGACCAGATCCAGTGGAGCGAAGGCAAGAACGACATCGACTACTTCGCCCCCATCGTGGCCGACGCCGAAGCCGGCTTCGGCGGTGTGCTCAACGCCTTCGAGCTCATGAAGGCCATGATCGACGCCGGTGCCGCCGGCGTGCACTTCGAAGACCAGCTGGCCAGCGTCAAGAAGTGCGGCCACATGGGCGGCAAGGTGCTGGTGCCCTCGCGCGAAGCCGTGAGCAAGCTCGTCGCCGCGCGCCTGGCCGCCGACGTGATGGGCACGCCGACCATCCTGCTGGCGCGCACCGACGCCGAGGCTGCCGACCTGGTGACCAGCGACGTCGACGACAACGACAAGCCCTTCCTCACCGGCGAGCGCACGGTGGAAGGCTTCTTCAAGTCGAGGAACGGCCTCGAGCAGTCGATCAGCCGCGGCCTCGCCTACGCCCCGTACGCCGACCTGATCTGGTGCGAAACCGGCAAGCCCGACCTGGCCTTCGCCAAGGCTTTCGCCGACGCCATCCACGCCAAGTTCCCGGGCAAGCTGCTGGCCTACAACTGCAGCCCGTCGTTCAACTGGAAGAAAAACCTCGACGACGCGACGATTGCCAAGTTCCAGCGCGAACTCGGCGCCATGGGCTACAAGTTCCAGTTCATCACGCTGGCCGGCTTCCACAGCATCAACTACGGCATGTTCGACCTCGCCTACGGCTATGCGCGCAACAACATGAGCGCCTTCGTCGAGCTGCAGGAGAAGGAATTCGCCGCCGCCGAGCGTGGCTTCACCGCGGTGAAGCACCAGCGCGAGGTCGGCACCGGTTACTTCGACGCCGTGACGACGACCATCGAGCGCCAGGCCTCCACCGCCGCGCTCAAGGGCTCGACCGAAGACGAGCAATTCTTCGACGCCAAGCACGGCTGAAGCCGGCAGCGTCCTGCGCAACACGAAGAGGCCCCGCGGGGCCTCTTTTCTTGTGTGCGCCCGGCACGGGCGCACTCTTGCGGGTGCAAGTCCCGCCGTAAGTTGATCACAGCGAACGAAGCGAAGCGCAACTGCATGAGGGCGACCGAGTGTGGGAAGGAAGCGTGGAGTGAAGCCGCGAGCCGATGAACAAG
>JACZKT010000086.1 GCA_014859905.1 Rubrivivax sp. | reverse complement strand
CCCGGCTACGGCCTGGCGGTGGCGCGCGCGCAGCACGCGGTGAAGGAACTGGCGGCCAAGCTCACCGAGAAGGGCGTCACCGTCAAATACGCCATCCACCCGGTGGCCGGGCGCATGCCGGGGCACATGAACGTGCTGCTGGCCGAAGCCGAGGTGCCCTACGACCAGGTGTTCGAGATGGAAGACATCAACGGCGAATTCGGCCAGGCCGACGTGGCCATCATCCTGGGCGCCAACGACGTCGTGAACCCCGCTGCGCACACCAAGGGCAGCGCCATCTACGGCATGCCCATCCTCGAGGCCTACAAGGCCAAGACCGTGATCGTCAACAAGCGCAGCATGGCCAGCGGCTACGCCGGGCTGGACAACGAACTGTTCTACATGGACAAGACGATGATGGTCTTCGGCGACGCCAAGAAGGTGGTCGAGGAGATGGTCAAGGCCATCGAGTGACGCGCGGCGATCGCGCAGCAGGGGCCGGCACTGCCGGCCCTATTTGTTTTGCGTTCACGATCCAAAGTAAAATAGTGCGGCTGCTTGTTTGAGGCTCGACAACCCATGCACCGTGCGCCTCCCGGCCGTACCGTCACCGTCAGCACGCAGGGCGAGCCTTTCCGCGCCTTCGTACCGGCACCGTTGCCGCCGGCGCCGCCGATCCAGTGGACGCCAGTCCTGCGGCGGCGCTTCGACGACGCGCTGGTGGCACTCGGCCGGCTCGACGCCGTCTCTTCGATGTTGCCCAATGCGCAGCTGGTGCTCTACAGCTTCGTGCGCAAGGAGGCGGTGCTGTCGTCGCAGATCGAGGGCACGCAATCGTCGCTTTCCGACCTGCTGCTGTTCGAGATCGACGAACAGCCCGGCGTGCCGCTGGACGATGCCCGCGAGGTCAGCCGCTGTGTCGACGCCATGGCATTTGGCATCAAGCGCCTGCGCGGCGGCTTCCCCTTGAGCCTGCGCCTGCTGCGCGACATGCACGGCGTGCTGCTGGACCACCCGCGCGGCCGCGGCAAGACGCCAGGCGAGTTCCGCCGCTCGCAGGTGTGGCTGGGCGGCACGCGCTCCGGCAACGCGGTCTTCGTGCCGCCGCCGGCCGACCGGCTGGGCGACTGCCTCGATGCCTTCGAGCGCTTCCTGCACGACGACCCGGAGCCCACGTCACCGCTGCTGCGTGCTGCGCTGGCCCACGTGCAGTTCGAGACCATCCACCCATTCCTCGACGGCAACGGGCGTGTGGGCCGGCTGTTGATCACGTTTCTGCTGTGCCATGCTGGTGTACTACGCGAGCCGCTGCTGTATCTCAGCCTGTACTTCAAGCAGCATCGCACGACTTACTACGAACTGCTCGACCGGGTGCGCCGCGAAGGGGACTGGGAGGCGTGGCTCGAGTTCTTCCTCGCCGGCGTGCGGCAGACCGCAGAAGGCGCGGTC
>JACZKT010000010.1 GCA_014859905.1 Rubrivivax sp. | reverse complement strand
ATGCGTGCGCTGTCGTAGCCCGCCGCCGATGCGCCCGCGCTGGTGGTCGCCGTGCCGCGCGCCGCGCCGGGCTACGACAGCGCACGCATGGTCTACCTGCTGCGCCCGCAGGAACTCGAGTCCTTCGCCTTCCACGAATGGGTGGACACGCCGGCGCAGATGCTGGCACCCCTGCTGGTGCGATCGCTGCAGGACAGCGGCGCCTTTCGTGCCGTGCTGCTGGCCCATTCGGCGGCCAGCGGCGCCTTGCGCCTGGAAACCGAGCTGATCCGCCTGCAGCAGGATTTCAGCACCCGCCCCAGCCGGCTGCGACTGACGCTGCGCGCCGTGCTGCTGGAGACCGCGACGCGGCGGGTGATCGCCTGGCGCGAGTTCGACGACAGCGTGCCGGCGACGAGCGACGACCCGGTGGGCGGTGCCGCGGCCGCCCACGTGGCGACGCAGCGCGTGCTGGCTGCGCTGGCGGCGTTCTGCGCCGAGCAGGCCCGCCGCTGAGCGGTCCAAACGGGGCTGCGCCGACGACCAAGGTACGCAGTCCATGCCAACCTTGACGCCGCTCAAGGGCGCCGCGCGGGAATGCAGGAGCATGAGCGGCATGGCTTCAACGGCCGGGCGCGGCTGCACACGACAGGAGGACTTCGACCATGACGAGCATGCGCAGGATCGTCGCCGCGACCGACTTTTCGCCGGGTTCCGAGGCGGCGGTCGAGCGTGCGGTCCAGTTGGCCGCGGCCCATGGGGCTTCACTGTGCCTGCTGCATGCGTTCGATGCCAGCGCCTGGCACAGCCTGATGGGCGCTTTCGACGCCCAGCGCCTGAGCGCCGATCCGCCGCTCGATGTGCGCATGCGGCAGCGCCTGGTCGACGCGGCGGCAGCGCTGGCGTCACAGGCCGGGCTCGAGGTCGAAGCGCAGTTCGGCGTCGGTTCCCCGGAAAGCACGATCGACTCCTACGTCAGGGCCCATGCCGTCTCGCTCGCCGTGGTGGGTTCACGCGCCGATCCCGAAGTGGCGGGCCTGGGCAGCACCGCGTCGAAGGTGGTTCGCGCGCCGGCATGCCCGGTGCTGATCGTACGTGCGCCCGGGTCGCGGCCGTACGACACGGTCCTCTCGGCGGTCGATCTGCGCGAGGGTTCGATCCGCGCGGTGACCTTCGCCCTCACGCTGTTCCCGGCAGCGCGCCATCACCTCTTGTACGCGTTGGACCCGGCGCTGGATCGCGCCGTGTGGATGGGCGTTTTTGCCAAGGAGCAACTGCAATCGCTGCACGAGTCGATGCACGCTCGCGCGGACCGCGAACTGCAGCAGTTCGCGCAGAGCTTGCGGGCACGGGCCCTCCATCCCTTGACCGCCGATGTCGCCGACGACTTGCCGGCGCGGGCCATCCTGGTCGGCGCGGCGGCGCTGCCGGCGGACTGCGTCGTCGTCGGCCACCACGGCGAAGGTACGGTCGTCGACAGTTTCCTGGGCAACCTGGCCCAGCACGTCATCCAGTACACGACGCGCGATGTGCTCGTCGTGCCCTGACAGCCGTTGCGGCCCGGCGGCGCGTCCGTCCACGTTCAGCGAAAGCGCAGGTGTTCGCCGTTCGCGTCTGCGGGGGGCAGTGCCTGGCCGGGAGCCGATCCGGCGTGCGCTAGGCTAGCCGGATGTCATCGCGCCAGGTCAAGCACATCGAGCTCGCGCTTCAGGGCGGCGGCGCGCATGGCGCGTTCACCTGGGGCGTGCTGGATCGTCTGCTCGAGGACGAACGCATCGAGATCGACGCCATCAGCGGCACCAGTGCCGGCGCCATGAATGCCGTGGTGCTGGCCGACGGGCTGATGGTCGGAGGACGCCAGGGCGCACGTGAAGCATTGCGGCGATTCTGGAGCCGGGTCAGCAACGCCGCAGGTCACGGCTCGATGCTGCCCAACGCCATGGCGGCGTTCTTCGGCCACTGGTCGATCGAGGGTTCGCCGCTGCAGCTCTACCTGGACTGGCTCGGCCGCTCGCTGTCGCCGCACCAGTTCAACCCGCTCGACCTCAACCCGCTGCGCGACATCGTCGCCGCCGAGGTCGACTTCGGTCGCGTGCGCACCTGCGACAAGGTGCGCCTGTTCGTCTCGGCCACCAACGTGCGCACCGGGCGGCTGAAGGAATTCCGGCAGTCGGAGCTGTCGACCGAAGCGGTGATGGCGTCGGCCTGCCTGCCGCTGGTGTTTCGCGCCGTCGAAATCGACGGCGAGGCCTACTGGGACGGCGGCTACGTCGGCAACCCGTCGCTGTTGCCGCTGATTGCCGAGAGCCCGGCGCACGACCTCGTGCTGGTGCAGATCAACCCGTCACGACGCGACGCGCTGCCGACCACGGCGGCGGACATTCTCGACCGCCTGAACGAGATCACCTTCAACAGCAGCCTGGTCAAGGAGCTGCGCTCGCTGGGGCTGATCCAGCAGCTCCTGCGCCTGGAGGGCGAGCCGCCCAGCGCCGGCCGGGCACCGCTGTTCACGCAGATCGCGGCGCTGCGCATGCACCGCATCGAGGCCGAGGCCGAACTGGCCAAGCTCGGTGCCGGCAGCAAGGTCAACACCGCCTGGCCCTTCCTGACGCGCCTGCACCGCATCGGCTATGGCGCCGCCCAAGCCTGGCTCGAAGCCAGCTTCACGCACCTGGGCCGCCGTTCCACGCTGGCCCTGGATGCCTACCTGACATGATCGATGTCGCCGCGTCGAACTGAGGCAGCGCTGTCATGCTGAGCATCGCCGGCATCCTGCTGTCGCTCGCGCTCTTGATGTACCTGGCCTACCGCGGCATCAGCGTGCTGATCCTGGCGCCGCTGCTGGCCTTGCTGGCGGTCGCGTCGAGCCCGGACGCGCCGCTGCTGGCGAGCTACACACAGGTCTTCATGAAGGCGCTGGGGGGCTTCGTCGTTCTGTTCTTCCCGCTGTTCCTGCTCGGCGCGGTGTTCGGCAAGCTGATGGAGGACTCGGGCGCGGCGCGCGTGATTGCCTCGCGCATCGTCGCCTGGCTGGGCACCGGCCGGGCCGTGCTGGCGATCGTGCTCGCCTGCGCGGTGCTCACCTACGGCGGCGTGTCGCTGTTCGTGGTGGCCTTCGCCGTGTATCCGATCGCGGTCGAGCTGTTCCGCGCCGTCGACGTGCCCAAGCGGCTGATGCCGGCGACGATCGCACTCGGCGCGTTCACCTTCACGATGACGGCGCTGCCCGGCACGCCGGCGATCCAGAACGCGATTCCGATGCCGTATTTCGGCACCACGCCGTTTGCGGCTCCCGGGCTCGGGCTGATCGGCGGCGCCATCATGCTCGCGCTCGGTGCCTGGTGGTTGCTGCGGCGTGCACGCGGGGCCGCTGCCGCAGGCGAGGGCTACGGCACCCAGGCCGACGCGCCCGCGCAACTGGACCGCAGCGTGCGCCCGCACGCCCAGGGTGAGGGCTACGACGTGGCCGAACTGGGCCCGCAGGGCGGCGCCGCGCCGCCGCCGGTCTTGCCCGGCTTCGGCGTCGCGCTGGCGCCCATCGTGGTCGTGGTGGCGCTGAACTGGCTGTTCAGCGCGCAAGTCCTGCCGCGCCTGGACACCAGCTACCTGGCCAGCCCCTTGTACGGCGCGACGCGGCTGGACACGGTGCGCGGCACCTGGGCGATCATCGCCGCGCTGGCCTTGGCCAACCTGCTGCTGATCGTGCTGGCGCGGCGCAGCCTGTCGAATCTCAAGGGCAGCCTGGACGCCGGCGCCAGCGCGGCCGTGCTGCCGATCTTCAACACCGCTTCGCAGGTCGGCTATGGCGCGGTGATCGCCTCGCTGGCCGGCTTCGCGCTGATCCGCGACGCGGTGCTGGGGATCGCGCCCGGCAATCCGCTGATCTCGCTCTCGATCGCCGTCAACCTGCTGGCCGGCATCACCGGCTCGGCCTCGGGCGGCATGAGCATCGCGTTGCAGACGCTGGGCAGCACCTACCTCGAGATGGGCCGGGCGGCGGGCATCGCGCCCGAGCTGATGCACCGGGTCACGTCGATCGCCACCGGCGGCCTGGATGCGCTGCCGCACAACGGCGCCGTCATCACGCTGCTGGCGATCTGCAAGCTGACGCACCGTCAGTCCTACCTGGACATCTTCGTGGTGGCGGTGGTCCTGCCCCTGGTCGCGCTGGCCGTGGTGGTCATGCTGGGCACGGTGTTCGGCTCGTTCTGACGTTCACGTTCCGTCACCTGCGTGTCGACTCACTGGCGTCCAGGCCGCGTCATGCCCGGCAAAAAGCGCGCTTTCGGCCGCGTGCCAGGCCACGGTGTGCGCAGCAGGCACAGGGTCAGCGGCGGTGCTGTCGACCGAAGGCCAGCGCCAGCGCCAGCGCCAGCCCTGCCAGCGCCAGCGTGCCCGGTGAGGCAACGGTGCTGTCGGCGCTGCTGCCGGTCTTGTCGGGCGGGTTGGGATTGACGTCGGCATAGCGCAGGGCGGGCGGCAGTCGTCGCACGCGCCGCTCGGGCGGCAGGCGCATCCAGGGCCGCGGGTCATCGGCCGTGCCGGCCGTGTCCGCCTTCCCAACCGCGCCGGCGACGCTGGGCAGCGGCTCGGGCTGCGCGTAGCGCTCGCCCAGCACCGAGACGTTGCCGCAGACGTCGGGGACCATCACGGCGTAGATCTGCCCGTCGTCGTCCATGGCTTCGTACAGATCGCCTTCCTCGCGGTGAGGGCCCTTGAAGTTCACACGCGTGTCCGCGCACAGCGTCATGCCGTAGGTCATGGCGACGCGCTGCGGGTCGAACTCGCGCCCGCTGCCGTGGGCCAGGATGCCGTCGTTGCGGATCGTCACGCGGTCGACGCGGCGGCCGGCATGGATGTCGGCGGCGATCTTCTTCACCACCGTCGCTGACAGCGTCGCCGTCTGCAGCGCCTGCGCCACCGAACCGCGGTAGGGGTTGCGGCCCGGCAAGCCCCAGGCACAGTGGCGGCGCACTCGCAGCACCGCCCCGGCAGCCTCGACGTAGCCCTGCGGCTCGTCTTCCATCGCCTGCGCCGGCAGCAGTGTCTTGAGCGGATGGGCTGCGGGCAGGCGTTCGCCCTCGAGGTGCGTGCCCCGCGTCACCACATGAGGGCCCACCATGACGGCCTCGAGCGGGG
>JACZKT010000085.1 GCA_014859905.1 Rubrivivax sp. | reverse complement strand
GCGGGGCATGTTCTGGTCGGTCAGCACGAGATCGAACTCGCGCGCCCTGGCCTTGTCGAAGGCGTCCTCGCCGTCGACGGCCTCGACCACGTGGTAGCCCGCGTTCTTGAGCGTGAACGACACCATCTGGCGCATCGAGGCGGAATCGTCCACGGCGAGGATTGAATGCATGTTGGGGCTCCGGGGGTCTCGGTAGGGTGTCTGGATGGGCGGCGTGGGCGTCAGAACAGCTCGATGGAACCCACGTCCATCTCGGCCTGCGTGACGGGGTTGGGCCGCAGCGGTGCAGGCTCGACGACGGCCTGCCCGTCCTCGTCGTCTGCGAACAGCTCGCAGGCCAGTCGATCGGCGCAGCTGCGCAAGCGGCTGTGCGTGTGCTGGATCAGCTGCGCGGTCAGGTCGTGAAACTGCAGTGCCGTCACGGCGCTGCCCAGCTTGTGGTGGACCGGGTCGAGAAGGGCCGTCAGTGTGCCGTCGACGTCGGCTCGCCGGTGCTCGATGAGATGTTCGGCGGCGCCGCGGAAGCTGTCCATCAGCACCGTGCTTGCGTCGGCCAGCAGGTCCTGCAGACGGTCCAGGTCGTTGCAGGCCGACATCAGGTGGTCCTGCAGGTCGGCCGCGACGATCAAGGACAGCGGGGCCGAGTGCGAACGGGTGGTATTTTTCATGGTCGGCAAGGCTCTACAGGCGGTTGGTCGACAGGCTCGAGGTGCTGCGCAGCCGTTCGAGCAGCATGGGGGCGATCGCGCCCAGCGGCAGCACTTCGTGCGTGGCGTTGGCGGCGATGGCTTCCTTGGGCATGCCGAAGACGACGCAGCTCGCCTCGTCCTGTGCCACGTTCCAGCTGCCCGCGTCGCGCATGGTCTTCATGGCCGTCGCGCCGTCGGCTCCCATGCCGGTGAGCATGATGCCCAATGCATTGGGCCCGACGACACGGGCCGCCGACAGGAACAGCACCTCCACCGAAGGCTTGTGGCGGTTCACCGGCTCGCCGTCGCGCACGCGGGCGATGTAGTTGGCGCCGGAGCGTTCGACGCTCAGATGCAGGCCTCCGGGTGCGATGTAGGCGTGACCGGGCAGCACGCGTTCGCCGTCGGTGGCTTCCTTGACGCTGATGCGGCACAGGCTGTCGAGCCGCGCGGCGTAGGTCCGCGTGAAGCCGGGCGGCATGTGCTGGGTGATCATGACGGCGGGTGCGTCGGCCGGCAGACCCAGCAGCACTTCCTTCGTCGCCTCGGTGCCGCCGGTGGAAGCGCCGATGAAGACGATCTTCTCGGTCGACAGCCGGCCCAGCGCCGGGGGCGCCGCCGCGGATCGCGCGGGCGATGGCGGCGCACCGGCTCGCTGGAGGCCGTTCACGGGCGGCTTGCGGATATGCGCCCTGGCAGCAATGCGCACCTTGGCGGTGATGTCGTCGGCCAGCAGCCGCAGGCCGTCGGCGACGCCGATCTTGGGCTTGGCGACGAAGTCGATGGCACCCAGCTCCAGTGCCCTCAGCGTCACGTCGGCGCCGCGGTCCGTGAGCGTGGACACCATCACCACCGGCATCGGCCGCAGCCGCATCAGCTTGGCCAGGAAGTCGATGCCGTCCATGCGCGGCATCTCGACGTCCAGCGTTATCACGTCGGGGTCGAGCTCGCGGATCATCTCGCGCGCGACCAGCGGGTCGGCCGCGGCGCCGATGCACTGCATGTCGGGCTGCCGGTTGATGATCTCGGTGAGCAGACTGCGCACCAGCGCGGAGTCATCGACGACCAGAACGCGTGTCTTGACCATGTTCTTCCGTTCCTTGTCCTGGTGTCGTTGCGGCGGGCTCAGAGGTTGAGAGGCAATCCCATGCACCCGCGCAGGGGTGGCCAAGGGCCCTGAGCAAGGCGCAGCGCGCCGCCCGCACTGGCGTGCGGGCAAGCGATGCAACGCCGCGCAGGGCCCTTGGCCACCCCTGCCCTACGGGTAAGCCCCCAGAACAGCCGCACTCCGCGTTGCAAATGCTCGCCGGGGCTGAGCCGGACGGCAGGGCCCGCCTGCGCGGGGCCTGCCGCCTGCGAAGGCCATGACCCTCTGTGGTCATGGCCCCACCCCGGCTGCGCTTTGCGCCTTGATTGCGGCTGTTCTGGGGTCTTACGCGGGTGCATGGGATTGCCTCTCAACCTCTCAGAACAGGTCGACCGAACCGCCGGCGGTGGCGGTCGGCGTCACCCGTTGTGCGGCGGCGCGCTCCTGCGCCAGCAAGGCTGCAGCCTGGGTCGGGGCCAGGCGCTTGACCATGGCCTTGCCGCTGGCCGGCAGAAAGCACACCTTGCGCGGGTAGATGTCGAGCACGTCCTTGCTGACGACGGGTATGTGTTCGGTCTGCAGGTAGTCGAGGACGAAGCGCGTGTTGCGCTCGCCGACGTTCATGGTCGCCATGCCGGCGATGACCTGGCCGCCGCCGAAGACCTTGGCTTCCAGCGTCGAGCGTGTCGCGCCGCGCTTGAGCAGTTCGTTGATCAGGAGCTCCATCGCGTAGGAGCCGTAGCGACCACCGGTGCTCGCCGAGTCCTGGCCGCTGCCCTCGGGCAGCATGAAATGGTTCAGGCCGCCTACGCGCGCGTTGCGGTCCCACAGGCAGGCCGCGATGCACGAGCCCAGCGTGGTCATGATCAGCAGGTCTTCCTCGTGCACGAAGTACTCGCCGGGCAGCACCTTCACCGCCTCGCACTGGAACTGGGGCTCGTACCAGAAGAACGAGGCCTCGCCGGGCCGGCGCGACGCGGCTTTCAGCTGCTTCAGGCGCGGTGTCGTGGTGGCGCCGGGCGGGTGCCGGTGGCTGGCGTGGTGCGGCATGGGGCGGCGACCTCAGACGCGCTCGTAGACCGTCTTGCCGCGCAGGCGGAAGAGATCCCTGGAGGCGCTGAAGTTCTCGGAATGCCCGGCGAACAACAGGCCGTGCGGCTGCATCACGCGATGCATGCGCTCCAGCACGCGGCGCTGCGTCGGGGCATCGAAGTAGATCATCACGTTACGGCAGAACACGATGTCGAAGGCGTCGCCCAGCGCCCAGCGCTCGTCCATCAGGTTGTGCACGCGGAACTCGACGATGCGCTGCAACTCCGCCTTGACGCGGATCGAACCACTGTTGGTGCCGCTGCCGCGCAGGAAGTGCCGGCGCAGCCGCTCCGGGCTCAAGCCGCGCGCGTCGGCCGCGTAGACGCCGCGGCGGGCACTGGCGAGCACCTTGGTGTCGATGTCGCTGCACAGGATCTTGACGTCGGCCTTCGCGCCCAGCGCTTCGATGACCGTCATCGCCAGCGAGTAGGGCTCTTCGCCGGTCGAAGCCGCGTTGCACCAGATGCGCAGGCTCTTGCTGCCGAGCCGGGCCAACTCCGCCGCCAACACCGGGAAGTGATGTTCCTCGCGGAAGAAGGCGGTCAGGTTGGTGGTCAGGCAGTTGACGAATTCCTGCCACTCCTGCTCGCCCGCAGAGCCGGTGGCCCGCTCCAGCCATTGCAGGTAGCTGCCGAATGAGTCATGTCCGAGTTCCCGCAGGCGGCGCGACAGCCGGCTGTAGACCATCGCCTGCTTGCCGGCGTGCAGGCTGATGCCCGCGCGCTGGTAGATCAGGGTTCGCACACGCTCGAAGTCGGCCGCGCCGAAGCTGAACTCGGGGGCGCTGGCTTGCTGAGGAGTGTCGAGTGGAGACAGGATGGCGCTCATCGGTCCGTTCGTCGTTGAGGTCTGGCGGCAGGATCCAGCGGATGCCTGCGACAGGCCAGCAATGCCTTATCGGCACGGCGGTGCCGAAGATGAGCACTGCGAAGGCGGGCCGGGTCTGGTGCCGGCCTCTTCAGGCGGCCCGCGCCGCGTCCAGCCAGCCCACGGCGGAGCCGGCCAGCCACTCGTTGACCTTCAGCGCGTACTTGCCGTTGGAGGTGCCGTAGTGGCAGTCGAACAGCGGCACGCCCGAGACCTTGGTCTCGATGACCTTCTTCAGGTCGAGCTCGATGAAGTCACCGGCCTTGAAGGCCAGCAACTGCTCGACCGTGGCCGGCGCGTGCGCCAGCTCGGCCACCAGCTCGACGTCGGCGGCCTGGATCTGGCTCGTCATCAGGTTGATCCAGCGCCGATCGGGCTCGGCGGCATCACCCTGGGAGGTCGAGTACAGCACGTCGCGGATCGGCTCCAGCGTCGAGTACGGGATGCAGAAGTGGATGCTGCCGGTGATGTCGCCGACCTCGAGCACGAAGCTCGTGCTGACGACGATCTCGCTGGGCGTGGCGATGTTGGCGAACTGCGGCTGCATCTCCGAGCGCTGGTACTCCAGCTGCAGCGGATAGATGCCCTGCCAGGCCTTGGCGTATTCGGTGGTCACGACCTCGACCAGCCGCGTGATGACGCGCTGCTCGATGGCCGAGAAGTCACGCCCCTCGATGCGGGTCTGGAACTTGCCGTTGCCGCCGAACAGCGCGTCGATGACGGCGAACACGAGTGTGGGCTCGCACACGATCAGCCCCGAGCCGCGCAGGGGCCGCACGCTGACGATGTTGAAATTGGTCGGGACCACGATCTTGCGCAGGAAGGCGCTGTACTTCTGCACCTCGAGCTCGCCGATGGCGACCTCGGGGCTGCGGCGGATGAGGTTGAACAGGCCGATGCGGATGTTCCTGGCGAAGCGCTCCATGATGATTTCCATGGTCGGCATGCGCCCGCGCACGATGCGCTCCTGGTTGGCCAGGTTGTAGTCGCGGATGCCGTCGGCGGCCTGCTCCTCGGGGTCGAGCTTCTGGCTCTCGCCGGAAATGCCCTGCAGCAGCGCATCGACCTCGTCTTGGGACAGAACTTGACTCATGGGTTCGCCAGTATCCGGCCCGCCGCGGGCAGGCAAAGCGACGATATGGCGGGCAATTCGAATCCAATTGGCCAAGGACCCTCAACTTCCCCGCCGGCCTTCCGATATGCAGGACAAGCCTATGCACCCGAGGAACGCCGTGAGCGACCCTACGCAACTGAAGTTCCTGATCGTCGATGACTTCTCCACCATGCGCCGCATCGTGCGCGGGCTGCTCAAGGAGATGGGCTGCAGCAATGCCGACGAGGCCGAGGACGGCGTCGCCGCGCTGCGCATGCTCAAGGGGCAGCGCTACGACTTCGTGGTCTCCGACATCAACATGCCCAACATGAACGGCTTCGAGCTGCTCAAGGCGATCAAGGCCGACCCCACCCTGCAACATCTGCCGGTGCTGATGGTCACGGCCGAGGCGCGCAAGGAGGACATCGTGCTGGCGGCGCAAAGCGGCGCGGCCGGCTACATCGTCAAGCCCTTCAGCAAGGCCACCCTGGAGGAGAAGGTGCAAAAGATCATGCAAAAGCTCGCCGCGACGGCATGAGCCCGCCGGGAACCTTGACCATGAACATGAACGAGTTGCCCGCGACGCCGGGCGCCGCCTCGCCCGAGGTCTTCCAGCGCCTGGGGCTGATCACGCGCCAGCTGCACGACACGCTGAACCAGCTGGGTGTCATGCCCAAGCTGCAGCACGCCGTCGAAGGCCTGCCCGACGCGCGCAGCCGGCTGAGCTACATCGCGCGCAAGACCGGCGAAGCAGCCGACAAGGTGCTCAACGCGGTCGACCTGGCCAAGCACGAACAGACCGGCATCGCCGCGGCGGCGCGGCAACTGGCGCTGCACCATGCCGATGCGGACCCGGCGGCAACGGCTGCTGCCGCCAAGCAACTGGTCGGCGAGATCGAAGCCGGCGCGGCCCGCACCGACGCCATCCTGACCGACATCATGCTGGCGCAGGACTTCCATGACCTGACCGGCCAGGTCGTGACCGCGGTCGTGGCGCTGGCCATCGACCTCGAAGACAGCCTGGTCAAGCTGCTGCTGCAGGTAGCGCCGGCCGAACTGGCGTCCACGCCCCACGCCGCCGTCCTGCACGGGCCCGTCGTCGACGCCGAAGGGCGCCCGGACGTGGTGACCAACCAGGGCGAAGTCGACGACTTGCTGGCCAGTCTGGGCTTCTGAGCCCGGCTCGGCGGCAAGTCGGACGAAGCTCGTCCGATTCAACCGCCTGCGAGGGCCGGCGGACGCGCCGGGTGCCGGAGAACCTCATCGGCCTGCAGCACCTGCAGCGCCAACTGCTGTCGGCCCGCCCTCAGTTCGCCACCGGCAGTTCGCGCCAGTTCAGCCGCCGCAGAGGTCCCGGCTGGGTGAAGATGCCGGGCACGGACCTCAGCTCGCCCTTGTCGCTGCCGGCAATCAGGCGTGGCACGCCGTTGACGCTGAAGAAGCGCAGGTCGGTGACGACGCCGGTGATGTCCGTGAAGTAGCTGATGAGGTCCGAGGCCGAGGTCAGCACCGACTTGCCGGTGCCGAAGTTCAAGGCGTAGATGCGGCTGATGCCCGAGGGATTGCAGGCGTCGCCATTGGGCAGCGTGGAGGCAAAGGTGACGATGCCGAACGCACTCGAGGGGTCGTTGACGACGCGCCAGCCCACGCTGCCGGCGCCACCGGTGCCGAGTTCGACGTACCAGCCGATCTGCGTCGCCAGGTCATAGGAGATGTCGTCCAGCAGATTGGAGTTGTTGGCGAGCTTGCTGCGCGTGATGGGGAAGCTGATGCCCGCGGGCAGGTCGGCGCTGGCGCTGAAGCGACTGGCCTTGCCGTCGACGATGGCGTAGAAGGTGTTCTGGACGACGGAGCCGATGTCGGCGTTGTCGAGCATCACGCCGGTGCCCAGCATCACGAAGCGGCGGCCGGTCTTGGCGTCGACTTCGATCACCGGACGCGTCGTCACCGGCTGCACCTCGCTGCTGGCGTTGGTCAGCGTGGCGATCCGGGTCGGCGCTGCGTAGGCTGCGCTCTGCGGGGTCAGGTCCAGCCGCCAGACGTTGCCCAGCAGGTCGCCTGCATACGCCGCGTCGGCCACGCCGTCGCTGCGGTCCATGACGTAGGCATTGACATGCGCCAGTCCGGCCGGGCTGCCGGTGCTGCCGACACCGGTGCCGATCTTCTCGAGCAGCGCGCCGGTACGTGGGTTGACGATGAAGAAGTAGCCGCGGCCATCGGCGTTGTTGTAGCCGGACGACAGGATCACCACCCAGCCGTACTTGACCGTCTTGGCCACCATGGGTTCGCCATAGGTGTAGCCCATGTCGGCGTCGCTGAACTCCCACAGCACCTTGGCCGCCGCCACGGTCTCGGTGCTCATGCCGGCGGGGTTGGTGACGTCCAGTGCGTAGTAGCTGCGGCCACCCTTGCCCAGGCCGCCGATCAGCACCGAGCGCCAGTCCGCTGCGCCGCTGGCGCCGGCGGTGCGGTTGAAGTCGATGTCGAACACCCCTGGCGTGGCGTTCACGTAGTAGTGGTGCACGAAAGTGGGGTTGCCCAGCGCCGCCAGCCCGTTGCTGCTGGGCGTGGCCGTGGGGCCGGCGAACAGGCCGCTGGGCACGTAGGCGAACATCTCGCTGCCGGCACCCGTGCCCGAGACCGCGCCGTTGATGGCGTGCAGCATGCCGTCGTTGGCACCCACGTAGACGACGGTCGGGCGCGCCGCCCAGGTCGCCTTGAAGGCGCCGTAACCCGGGTTCGAGGCGCTGGACAGCGGCAGGCTGGGCGGCCCGACCGGCCGCGCCTTGGAGCCCACCACGTCACCGAACAGGCCGCTCCGGGTGCGGTAGGCCTTGCTGCTGGCAGCGTCGGTGGAGGCCTGCTCGTGGAGGCGTTGACCGCGCAAGTAGTTCAGGTAGTCGGCGCTGTCGTTGCCGCTGCGGTAGGCGGTGTCCAGCGCCGCGAGCTGGGCGCTGGACACGTTGCCGGCGCGCAAGGGCACGCCGGCACCGGTGGCGGGGTTCCAGGTGACGACGCGGCGGCCGGTGTCCCAGCCCGCGCCCGCCAGTTGCGTGGCGAGCTTGGCGCCGAAGCTCCAGGCCGCGGTCCGTGACGGTTCGCCGGTGGTGGCATCGAAGGCCAGCACTTCGGCGGCCACCTCGCCGGTCCAGTTTTCGGCATCGAACTGCGCCGCGTAGCTGGCGTTACCGGCCACCGACACCTGCGGCAACGAGGTCGAGAACGATGTCGTGTAGGCACGCAGTGCCGAGGCAATGCTGGCAAAGGCCCTGGTCAGGCCTTCGACCATCTGGTCGGGTCGTGCGACGGTGTAGTAGTTGTCGGGTCGCGGCTGCGAGCCCACGGTGTCGCTGTTGGTCCGCCACCAGGATTCGTCCAGCGCCGTCGAGTGTGTGTACGGGCTGAAGCCTTCGGGCACCTTGAAGCCGCCGTACTTGGCGGCCAGGTAATACTGGTTGTTGCTCGTGTAGGCACCGAACTCCAGCACGTCCAGCCAGTAGGTCTGTACGGTCTGCTTGCCTATGGTGTTCGGGCTGGCCGCGTTGTCCGGGCGGATGTCCTTGGTGTTGGCGTCATAGGCCAGGCCGGCGATGAGGTAGCTGCCGTTGCTGATGGCGGTGGTGCCCAGCGAGCCGCCCAGGCCCTGCAGCGAGCCGACCTTGTTGGTGGCGGTGACGGCGTTCACGGTGGTGTCCGCTGTCACCTCGGGCGGGTCGGTGGGCTCGCTGGAACCGGTCGTGCTGCCGGGAACGTTGCGGTCCCAGTTGGTGTTGGTGTCGCCGATGCCGAGGACGAAGTTGCGCTGGCAGGAATACTGGATCGGGTCATCCCAGTTCTGGATCACCGGGAAGCCGTCGATCAGCCGCGCCTTGTTGCTGTCGCTGGCGATGTCGCTCCAGGCCGGCACATGCCCCTGGTTCTTCAGGTAGCGCAATGCACCGTAGTACAGCTCGCTGACCGGGTCGCGCCGTTTGTAGCTCTTCTGCTCCTGCCCGAACTTGTTCAGGTAGTTCATGACGCCGCTGTTGGCCACCGGCACGCCGAAGACCGACGCCGTGTTGGCAGCATCGGTGGCGTCCGGGTTGAGCGACATCACACCGGTGGTCGGATCCCATTCGCGGGCGGCGTTGCTGGTGGCCGCCGAGCCCGGGTTGATGTAGTTCGGCCCGACGAACTTCTGCCGCGCGCGCAACACGCCGCCGTCGCGGATGTTGTCGGTCGGGTCGTTGAGGTAACCGAAGGCGCTGAAGCGGATCTTCTCGGCGTACTGCTGCAGCAGGCCCTCGGGCTTGTAGGCCGAAGCGTAGGGCCTGCAGTTGGCTTCGCGGCTGAAGCCGGTCCCCGCTTCACACACTTTCACGCGAGCGTAGAAGGAATAGATGGTGCCGGCGGCGGGGGTGAGAGACTGGCTGTAGTGGGTGGGCGTGGTGGTGGTCGACGTGGTCAGCGTCGCCGTGCTGGTGAACAGCACCTTGTTGCCGCGTGTGCGCACGCTGACCTTGAGCGACGAGAAGCTCAGGGGCGTGTGCTCGGCGATCTCGGTGCTGGACGGCGAGGGCCGTTCCTTGAGCGGGTTGGAGTCGGAGGTCGGGACCAGCGGGAAGTTGGCGTCGCTGCCATTGGATGAATTGGCGGTGGCCCAGGCGCGTTCGAGGATCGTCGTGGTGGACGTGTCGACGACCCGGTAGCCGCCGGTCAGCGCCCAGCGGAAGGGGTCGATGGCCTGCATCGTCATCCAGTTCAGGAAGTTGCCGCTCCAGGTGTCGGTGTCGCCCGCTGCGGTGCACTTGCGGCCAACAGCCGTGCTGACCGGGTAGAAGTGGCTGAGGTCGGTGCCGGTCTCGGCGCCGACGTAATACCTGTAGCACTTCTCGGGGTCGAAGTAGCCGAGGTACGAGTTGCCGGCGACGAACTTGCCCTGGTGAGCCACGCTCACCGCGGTCGGGAATTCCACGCTCAGTGCCAGCACCAGGTTGCCCGGCACGGCGATGTTGGTGAACAAGGGCTGATCGGCCAGCGGCGTGGCGGCCTGACTGCCGGCCATGGCCAGGAGGACACTGGCCAGCATGAGCCCGAAGCGACCGCGGCGGGCCAGTCGGCCGAGCAGGCTTGCACGATGTCGGATGGGCTTCATGTGTGGCCTCACAAGGCGAAGGTGGTCTGGAAAAACGCCTGCGTGTTGCGCGGGCCGTCGACCCGTACGCTCAGGCGATACAGCACCTGCGGCGGCAGGGTGGCACGGTTCATCTCGGACGCGCTGCCGCCACGCGCGTCGGGGATCGGTCCCACGGTGCAAGCAGCGGCGCCCAGCGCGACTTCACTGCCAGCGCCGTTGCACAGGCGGTCGATCACGTAGCGCACCGTCACCCCCTGGTCGGCGACGACGATGTCGTTGCTCGCCACGCCCACGGCGGCAAAGCCGGTGGCGTCGAGCAGCGCGTTCGGGATGCCTTGGTCGTTGGTGCCCAGGACGGAAGCGCTGTAGTTGAGCGCGGTCGAGTTGGCACCACGCGCTGCCAGCGTGTTCAGCGCACCGGTGGTCAACTGCGGCAGCACCACCGCCGAAGCACGCTCGGCCTGGTTGACGAGGTCGCGCTTGAAGGCCAGGTTGCCGGCCATGAAGAGCGAGGAGTTGAACGAGCGCATCAAGGCCACCGCGCCGATGAGCATGATCACCAGCGCCAGCAGCGTCACGATCATGACCACGCCGCGCTGCCGGGCGGCGGCACCACGGCAGGCACGGGGCGGCACAACGGCGCAATGAACGTTCTTCATAGTGCGGCGGCCAGCAGCACGTTGCGCAAGGGCACGGTGACCTCGGCAGTGCGATGGCGGAAGTTGCGCTCGGCCGTGCTGAGGGTACGGGTCTGCCGCAGCGCTGCGGGCAGGTCCGCAAAGAGGACCAGGCTGGCGGGCGCCACCACCTCGCGTTCGGCGCGCGCGGTGCGCAGCACGAGCCCGATGCGCAGGGCCACGATCCGGCTCAGGTTGGCCTGCGCAGCGGCACTGCCATCCAGCAGCGAAGCCGTGTCGAAGGGTGCGACACCGGGGTCGACCCAGGCGTCCAGGGCGCCGTCGGCGTCGTTGTCCACACCGTACAGCGCGCGCATCTCGACCACCCCCTCGACGATGGGCTGCGGCACACCACCGTCGGCGATGCCGAGCATGTCCAGCGCGAACAGCGTGCGGTTGGCGCCCACGCCGTACAGCGAGAACTGCGGCGCGCTCGTCGGCGTGCCGCCGGCTGCGCCGGCGTTGCCCAGATTGATGGCCACGGTCGGGTTGATGGGCGCGCCCGTGCCGAAGCCGGCCAGGTTGCGATGGGTGCCCGTGGTGGTGTGGAAGTTGCCGGTGCCGCCCGTGATGTCCACGGTGTCGACGCCCGCGTTGAGCCACGGCTGGCCCGCTGCCGGCGGTGTCAGGCCGGTCGTCTGGAGCAACAGGCACTCCGTCGGGCCATCGGCCAGCAGCAGCAGCGTGTTGTTTTCCAGACCGATGACGTTGCGCAGCCCCAGCGGCGGGCCGAGCCCGATGACCTCCAGCGGGGTCTCGCCGATGCCGGCATTGCCGCGCATGACCGCGATGACGTCGGAGCCGTCGGCCGACTGGCTCTTGCCTATGATGACCGGCGCCACGCGCACGTTACGCGTGTACCCGGCGAAGGGCGCCGGCCAGTCGCTGCTTCGCGGCAGTACGGCCGTGCCGCCGCGCGTGGCATTGATGCGGCAGCCGTAGGTTTCGTTCGCGCGGCTGGCGAAACCCGACCCGGCGCTGCGCACCGCGTTGTCCAGCAGGTAGGCGCCATAGGCCCCCGACTGGTTGATGTCGTTGACGGCCAGCGTGTTGCGGCTGCTGCCTTCGTTGCGCATCAGCACGCTGGTCACGGCCAGCGTCAGGATCAGGCTCAAGGCAACGGCCACCATGAGTTCCACGATCGAGAAGCCCCGCGTCCGCGGGCGCCGCCGCCGCTGCGGCAGCTGCAACTGGGGAACGGGTTTCACGGCATCACCACCTGCGTCTGGTAACGGTGCGAGACGGCGTCCAGCGCACCCACCGGGCGCCAGGTGAGGGTCACTGTCGCCACACCGCCCGTCACCGCCACCGCGCCCGAGCCGTTGGGCAGACCGCCACCCGCGGTATTGGCCACGCGCGCGGCCCAGGCCGCCAGCACGTCCGCATCGACGACGACGCTGCCCTGGGTCCACATGGTGGCCGCGATGTCGTTGGCCAGCAGCGCCGCCCGGTTGGCGTCTTCGGCGCCGATGGAGTGCTGGGTGGCGCGGGCCTGCAGCGAAACCAGGCCCAGCAGGCCGGCCGAGAACAACAGCAGGGCCACCATGACCTCGATCAGGGTCACGCCGCGCTGCCCGCGGCGACGGCGCCCACTGCATGCCGGGCCCGGCTCGACGCGTGGGGGCCGATGGTTCGTCATCATGCCGGGCATCCATCCGGCGCGTCGGCCGACAAGGTGCGTGCCGGGTCGCACATGCGCACCTGGCCACCGAGGGACACGGTCACCCGCAGGGCACGGCTGGCGCCGGTGCGCTCCAGCACGTAGGACGCCAGCGGCTCGTCGGCATCCACGGTGCACACCGCACCGGTCACACCCGTGGCCGCCGCCGTGGCGGCCACCCGCCGCCCCTGGGCGTTGAAGCAGACGGCGGCCGGGCCGGTGATGCCGACGCCGCCGCCGACATCGCTGATCGCGCCGCCCTGAACAAAGGGCTCGTTGGCCGGTGCGGCGGCGGTCACCGTGTCGCCCGGCATGGGGATCCAGCGGATCACCCAGTTGACGCCGTTGGCGGCCGCGGTGGCAGCCAGCCCCGGTTGGGCGTTGGTCAGGAAGAAAACTACCTGGCGGTTGCGGCGCACCGCCTCCGATTGCGCCACCCGCATACCGGTGGCCAGGTTCTGGCTCATCGTGCGCACCTGGGCGTTGCGGATCCAGGTGCTGAACGAAGGCGCGGCCAGCGCCATCAGCAAGGCCAGCAAGGCGATGGCGATCATCAACTCCACGAGGGTGAAGCCGCGTCGGCGAAGAGAGCTCATGCGCACGCCTGTCCCTTCTTGAGCATCCAGCCCGTGGCACAGGTGTTCCAGCCGCTGGGCGCGGCGGCGGTGGCACGCACGTCCTGGTGCGTCAGGGTGAACGTGAAGCCGGCGACGGGGCCTTTGCCCACGGCCTGCAGCGTGTAGCTGGTGGCCGCCACGGCCGAGCAGGAAATCACGAAGTTGCCCACCGTGCGCTGGGCCTCGGCCACCGCGCACGGCGTCGTGAAGGTGCCCACCGTGGCAAAGCTGCGGTTGTCCTGGAAGTGGCGTTCCATGTCGGCACGGAAGGTCGACAGGGCGGTGGTGGCGTCGACGAGATGGCCGCGCACCACGAAGTCGCGGTAGCTGGGGTAGGCCACGGCAGTGAGAATGCCGACGATGGCCACCGCCATCATCAATTCGATGAGCGTGAACCCCCGCATCGACCTGGCACCCACCTGCTTCCTGAATTGCATCTGCCTGCTCCACCTTTGGTCCTATGCGTAGGCTATCGGCCGGCCGCTGCTGCACTTAAGCGCGTGCGGCGGGGTCAGGCTGTAACGGAGTGCACAGGAGCGCCCCCAGGACCGGGCTGCGCCCAGCCCGTCCCCCGGTGGGGGGTCAAGCGAAGTGACGCAGCCACATCTGCTTGAGAGGCCAGGGCAGCCGGCAGCCGAGACGGCAATTCAGCGCATAATTTTCCGCTTGAATGCGACGCAATCGATAGCCCTGGTGGGCATGCCTGGGTGCGGCAAGTCCACGGTCGGGCGCCACCTGGCGCGCCAGCTCGGGCTGCGCTTCGTCGACAGCGACACCGAGATCGAGCGCCGCATCGGCATGCCGATCCGCGACTTCTTCGCCGCCCAAGGCGAAGCCGCCTTCCGCGAAGTCGAGTCCGATGTGATCGAACAGCTCGCCGGCCAGCCCGGCATCGTGCTGGCCACCGGAGGTGGCGCCGTGCTGCGGCCGTCCAACCGCGACGCGCTGCATTCGCAGACGCAGGTTTTCTACCTGCGCGCCACACCCGAAGACCTGCACCGGCGGCTGCGCAACGACAGCCACCGGCCGCTGCTGCAGGTGGCCGACCCGCTGCGCCGGCTGTGCGACCTTTTCCGCGAGCGCGACCCGCTGTACCGCCGCACGGCGCATTTCGTCGTCGAGGCGACGCGGCCTTCGGTGCCGGCGCTCACCGGCATGGTGCTGATGCAGCTGGAACTGGCCGGGCTGGTGGACCCGGCGCAGGTGCCGTCGCCGATCGGCAGCACGCCGGCGACTTAAACTGCGCGGCAATGCAAGCCGCACCCCCCCCTGTGCCGGGCACACCGAGCGCCGCCACCC
>JACZKT010000084.1 GCA_014859905.1 Rubrivivax sp. | reverse complement strand
CAACGGGGTGACGACCATGAAGCGCTGCCGCCGCCCGCTACCGCAGCTGCCGCTGCGGCGGGCCGCGCGCCGGGTCGAGGAAAGCCAACACGGCAGCGGCAAACTCCTCGGGCAGTTGATCCGGCAGCGGCACCATGCCGTGCGGGATGTCGTGCAGGGCGGCCTGGGGCAACAGCGCGCACAGCGCTTGGGCGTGTGGCGACGCGAAAGGGTCGGCACCGGCTCGAATCACCAGCACCGGCTGCCTGACGCGCGCGATGCGGTCTTCCATGCGATAGCGGGCAACGGCACGGTGACCGTCTTCGAGCCGGCCGCCGGCCTTCAAGGCATCGAGCACGAAGGCCGCCAGCAACTCAGGCCGCTGCTGCGGGTAGAAGGGCTGGCGCCGTTGCCACAGCTGCGCCAGGTGGCTGCCATCGGCCTGCATGGCCACCTCGTCGATGGGCGGTCGGGCTGCGCGCTCGCGACGGAATGCCGCGTCCGTGAAGGGGGTCGACGACAGCACGAGTCGATCGACACGCCCGGGGTGCGCGGCGGCCAACTCGACCGCGATCACACCGCCGGTGTGGTGCCCGACGACATGGGCGCGCGCGATGCCCAGCGCGTCGAGCAGTTCGACCGCCACCGCCGCCCAGCGCTCGATGCTCGGCGGCCAGCGCGGCACGAACGAATCGCCGAAGCCTGCGGTGTCCATCGCGATGGCGCGATAGCGTGCGCCGAGGATGGGCAGCACCGCGGCGTACTCGGCCCAGCTGCGCGGCGTCTGGTGCAGCAGCAGCACGGCTTGCCCTTGCGGCGGGCCGCATGCGGCGAAGTGAACCTGGCCATCGCGCAGGCCAGCGTAGGCGCGGTGAACGGTGGGGTCTGGCATCCAAGCTCCCTACGCCGCACGGCAGGTAGGCAGCGCCTGTACGGTGCGAACGATAACGTGGCGAACGCGAGATGAGTCTGGCCGACGTCGCCCTCGACGACAAGTACGGACGCGACAGCGGCCGCGTCTTTCTCACCGGCGTGCAGGCGCTGGCGCGGCTGCCGATGCTGCAGCGCCAGCGCGACCGTGCCGCGGGGCTGCACACCGCCGGCTACGTCTCCGGCTACCGCGGCTCGCCGCTGGGTGGTCTGGACACCGCGTTGCACGAGGCCGAACGCTTTCTGTCCGCACACGACGTGCGCTTTCGGCCCGGCGTCAACGAGGACCTCGCCGCCACCGCGATCTGGGGCACGCAGCAACTGCACCTGCTGCCGGGCGCCAGGCGTGACGGCATCTTCGCCATGTGGTACGGCAAGGGGCCGGGCGTCGACCGTTGCGGCGACGTCTTCAAGCACGCCAACTACGCCGGCACATCGGCGGCCGGCGGTGTGCTGGTGGTGGCCGGGGACGACCACGCGGCCCGTTCCTCGGCGGTGGCGCATCAGAGCGAGCACATCTTCTCGGCCTGTGCGATCCCGGTGCTGGCGCCGGCCGGGGTGCAGGACATCCTCGACTTCGGCTTGCACGGCTGGGCCATGTCGCGCTACACCGGCTGCTGGGTGGCGCTCAAGCTCAGCGCCGACGTCGTCGAGAGTTCGGCCACGGTGGAGATCGACACCACGCGCGTTCGGGTCCACACCCCCGATGACTTCGAACTGCCCGCCGACGGCCTGCACATCCGCTGGCCCGATCCGGTACTGGCGCAGGAACACCGGATGCAGGCCTACAAGATCTACGCTGCCGCTGCCTATGCGCGCGCCAACGGCCTGGATCGCGTGGTCTACGACAGCCCGCGCGCGCGCCTGGGGCTGGTGGCCTGCGGCAAGGCCTGGCTGGACCTGCGCCAGGCCTTGCACGATCTCGGCATCGACGCGGCGGCGGCCGCGCGCCTGGGCCTGCGCGTCTACAAGGTCGGCATGCCCTGGCCGCTGGAGGCCGACGGCGCGCGCCGCTTCGCCACCGGGCTCGAAGAGATCCTGGTCGTCGAGGAGAAGCGCCAGATCATCGAGTACCAGCTCAAGGAGATGCTCTACAACTGGCGCGACGACGTGCGCCCGCGTGTCCTGGGCAAGTTCGACGAAACCGGTGAGTGGCCGGCACCGCCGCACCAATGGCTGCTGCCGCCCACCGGCGAGTTGACGCCGGTGCTCGTCGCGCGCGCGGTCGCTGCGCGTCTCGCGCGTCTGGATGCCGCAGGCCACTGGAACGTGCGTGCCGATGCGCTGGCGGGCGGCACCGCCGCGCCGGCGCGCTCGCCGCTGCAGCGCACGCCGTACTTCTGCTCGGGCTGCCCGCACAACCGCTCGACGCTGGTGCCCGCGGGCTCGTGCGCGTTCGGCGGTGTCGGCTGCCACCTGATGGCGGTGACGATGGAGCGCAGCACGCTGACGATCAGCCAGATGGGCGGTGAAGGCACCACCTGGATCGGCATGGCCGAGCATGCCGGCGCCCCGCATGTGTTCGCCAACATGGGCGACGGCACCTACTTCCACTCCGGGCTGCTGGCGATCCGTGCTGCGGTGGCGGCCGGCGTCAACATCACCTACAAGCTGCTCTACAACGACGCCGTCGCGATGACCGGCGGCCAGCCGGTGGACGGCTCGCTGACCGTCCCGCAACTCACGCGCCAGATCGACGCCGAGGGTGTCGGGCGTATCGTCGTGCTCGCCGATGACCCGGCCAAGTACCCGCCGGCTGCCGACTTCGCCCCTGGCGTGCAGGTGTTGCCGCGCGAACGGCTCGACGCGGTGCAGCGCGAGCTGCGCAGCCTGCCCGGTGTCACCGTGCTGGTCTACGACCAGGGTTGTGCCACCGAAGCACGGCGCCGGCGCAAGCGCGGCGACTTGCCGGCGCCGACGCGTCATGTCTTCATCAACGAGGCCGTGTGCGAAGGCTGCGGCGACTGCAGCGTCAAGTCCAACTGCCTGTCGGTGGTGCCGGCGACCACCGAATTCGGGCCCAAGCGTGCGATCGACCTCTACACCTGCAACCTCGACCTGAGCTGCCTGGAGGGCTGCTGCCCGGCCCTGGTCACCGTCGAGGGGGCCGTACCCAAGCGCGCGCACGGGCTGCCGGTGGGCGACGAGGCGCTGCCCGAGCCGGTGCTGCCGGCACTCGAGGAACCGTATTCCCTGCTGATCGCCGGTGTCGGCGGCACCGGTGTCGTGACGCTCGGTGCGCTGCTCGGCATGGCCGCGCACCTGGAGGGCAAGGGCGTCACCGTGCTCGACCAGACCGGGCTGTCGCAAAAGGGCGGTGCGGTGCTGACGCATGTGCGCATCGCCGCCGCGCCCGAGGCGCTGCACGCGCCACGCATCGTGCACGCCGACCTGCTGCTGGGCTGCGACCTGCTGGTGGCAGCGGCAAGCGACACCCTGCAGCGGCTGCGGCGCGACCGCACGCGCGCCGTCGTCAACACGGCTCAGGCCATCACGGGCGCATTCGTTCGCCACCCCGAGCAGACGTTCCCGGGCGACGCCACCCTGGCACTGCTGCGCGACACGCTGACTGCCGCCGACGAGATCGACGCCACGCGGCTCGCGTCGCTGCTGGTCGGCCATTCGATCGCCAGCAACATGTTCATGCTCGGCTATGCCTGGCAGCGTGGCTGGGTGCCGATCGGGCACGCAGCGCTGATG
>JACZKT010000083.1 GCA_014859905.1 Rubrivivax sp. | reverse complement strand
GCTGGTGAAGGCCTGCGGCGGCTGCGGCCTGCTCACCAAGGGCACACGCTTGAGCCACAGCTGCAGCGCCTGCCAGTGGATGCGTCCGATCACGCCCAGCGTCATCATCGGCAGGCCGAAGAAGGCGGCGCGCACGCTGCGCCGCGTCAGCGGCTGCAACTGGCCGGAAACGCTGGTCTGCAGCAGCGGGCCGGCATCGTCGTCATGGTCGACGCGGGCCACGGTGCGATCCGCCGTGCGCATGAAGCGGAAGCGGTACTGGCCCTGAACGCGGCAGAAGGGTGAGACGTGGAAGACCTTGCGCGCCACGAGCTCGCGGCCGAAAGCGAGTTCGGGTCCGGCGAGCAGGTAGCAGTGGCGCTCGCCGAAGGTGTTGTTGACCTCGGCCACCAGCGCGGCCAGGCTGCCGTCGCTGCGGTGGCAATACCAGAAGCTGACCGGTTTGAAGACGTAGCCGAAGACGCGCGGGTAGGGGTGCAGCCAGACCTCGCCGTCGGCGCCGGTCACGCCTTCGGCGGCCAGCAGCTCATCGAGCCAGGCCAGCGCGTCGGCGCGACCGTCGCCATGGTCGCGGTCGTGGAAGCTCATGAGGCCGGAGCGGTTGCGCCGCAGCGTGGCGTCGGGTGCCGCGCGCAAGGATCGCATCGGCAGCAGCAGGAAGTAGGTCGGGTAGGCGAAGGCGTGCTCGGTCGGCCGCAGCCGGCGGTGACGCACGACGCCGATGCCGAGCAGCGGCGTCTGCCCCGTGCTGCCGAGGCCGGGCAGGGGTTGATCGGTTGTCATGCCGCGGCGCGCCAGTGGCCCAGTTGCTGCCACTGCTCGCGCAGCCGCTGCGCGACATCCAGGGCCGAAGTCAGGCCGTCTTCGTGGAACCCGTAGCGCGTCCAGGCGCCGCAGTACCACAGGTGCGAGCGGCCCTGCAGTTCAGGCAGTCGCTGCTGGGCGCGGATGGCAGCGAGGTCGAACACCGGGTGGCTGTAGGCGTATTCGCCCAGCACCTGCGCCGGGTCGATGGGCCGCGCCGGGTCGGGGTTCAGCGACACCAGCACCGGCTGCTGCCAGGGCAGCGGCTGCAGGCGGTTGATGAGGTAGTGCAGGCACACGGCGGCCTGCTCGCGGCCGGCGTCTGCCGCGCGGGCGTAGTTCCAGGCCGCCCAGGCGGCGCGGCGGCGTGGCAGCACGGCCACGTCGGTGTGCAGCACGGCGTGATTCGGGTGGTACTTGATGGCCCCCAGCACGGCGGTTTCGTCGGCCGTGGCATCGGCCAGCAGCGCCAGGCTCTGGTCGCTGTGGCAGGCCAGCACGACCTCGTCGAAGCGCTCGCTGCCGTGGTCGGTGGCGACGATGACACCGCCGCGGCCGTCGCCGGGCGGCAAGCGCTTCACGCTGCGCACGCGGCAACGCAGGCGCGCGTCGGGGATGCCTTGCAGCATCCTGACCACGTAGTGCTTGGCACCGCCGCGCACCGTGTGCCACTGCGGGCGGTCCGCCACCTGGATCAGGCCATGGTTGTGGCAGAAGCGGATCATGGTCGCGATCGGGAAGCGCAGCATCTGGTCGGTCGGGCAGGACCAGATGCAGCCGATCATGGGCAGGAAGTACCAGTCGCGGAAGGTCTCGCCGAATGCGTGGCGGTCCAGGAAATCGCCGATCGGCTCGGCGAGCTCGCCTTCGCCGCCGCGTTCGGCCACCGCGGTGGCCAGCTTGTTGAAGCGCAGGATGTCGGCCAGCATGCGCAGGAAGCGCGGCCGCAGCAGGTTGCGGCGCTGCGCGAACACGGTGTTCAGGTTGTTGCCGCTCCATTCGAGCCCGGGCGAACCCGCATCACGCACCTGCACCGAAAACGACATCTCCGACGCCGCCGTTTCCACCTGCAGCTCGCCGAACAGGCGCACCAGGTTCGGATAGGTGCGGTGGTTGAAGACGAGGAAGCCGGTGTCGACGCCGTGCGTGACCGGGCCATCGGGGCCGTCCAGCGTCACATCCACCGTGTGCGCGTGGCCGCCGAAGTAGTCACCCGCCTCGAACAGCGTGACCTGGGCAACACCCGCCAGCGCGTGCGCGGTGGCCAGCCCCGAGATGCCCGAGCCGACGACGGCCACGCGCCTCATGACACGGTCCCGCCAAAAAACGAAGGGGCACCGCGGCCGGCGGTGCCCCTGGCTGTAAAGACTGCTGTGCAGCGCCCCTGAGCGAACGAGGGAGGGAGGGAGGAGGAGGAGAAGCGCTCAGAAATTGCAGTCGGGCGGCCCGACAGGCTGCACAACAGGAAAACCCGATTCGTGCGGTCAACTCCCCTGCCCGCACTTGAACTTCCGACCGGCGCACGCCGACGAAGTTCCGCCCGCCGCGGCGGCGTCGGGTAAAGAACTTCGAAGCTGCCGCTGGCGGCGCGTAGGGTCATCGGGATCACTCCTGAGGTCGTGGCGAGGGCGCCGGGGCAGGTCTCGGGTGGCGCGGTGAATACTGTTTGGTCGCGATTAGACCAGGCGGTTTCTAATTGAGCTGATCGGTCTACTCAAACCCGCACTTCAAGCGTGGTCTTGACAGCACACACGAACGCTGTGTTTGTCTTGATCAGAACTCGCACGATCGCCTATATTTAGCTCATTCAAGCAATGATAAGTCTATTTGTCCAGGACAATATGCCTCGGCCCATTCCACCGCCGCGAACCCGGCCCGATTCGTGCTCGACAGGTGCCGGAGCCGACGTGAACGATCGGCCGCGACCCGCCGGGATCACCCTGTCGATCGCCGCCGTCGAACGCGACACCGGCCTGAGCAAGGACACGCTGCGAGTCTGGGAACGCCGCTACGGCTTTCCTTCGCCGCAACGCGACGCCGTGGGCGAGCGCGCTTACCCGCTGGAACAGGTGGAGAAGCTGCGCATCGTCAAGCGCCTGCTCGACGTCGGTCACCGACCGGGGCGCATCGTGCCCATGGCCCTGGATGCCTTGCAGCAACTCACCGAGCAAACACTGAACCAACCTTTGCGCGCCGTCGACGTCGCACCGGACCCGGCCGACCTGCGCGCCTGCCTCGAGATCATCCGTCGCCACGACGTTGCCGGCCTGCGCACGGCGTTGACGCGGGCGCTGGCGCGCCACGGCGTCGCGCGTTTCGTGACCGATGTGGTGGGGCCGCTCAATGCCGCGGTGGGCGATGCCTGGCTGCGCGGCCAGATGGAGATCTTCGAGGAACATGTCTACACCGAGACCCTGCAGGTCGTGCTGCGCCAGGCCATCGCCGGACTTTCCGAGCCGGCGGCCGACAGCCGGCCCTGCGTGCTGCTCGCCACCTTTCCCGGCGAACCGCATGGCCTGGGCTTGCTGATGGCCCAGGCGATGCTGGCGCTGGAGGGCTGTCGCTGCGTCGCGCTCGGCACGCAGACGCCGCTGTGGGACATCGTGCTCGCCGCCCGCGCCTACGGCGCGGACATCGTGGCGCTGAGCTTCACCGGCTGCATGAACCCCAACCACGCGGTCGACGGCCTGACCGAACTGCGCACCAAGCTGCCCGCCGACGTGCACGTGTGGGCCGGTGGCAGCGCGCCGGTGCTGGTGCGGCGCGCGGTGCCCGGCGTGCTGGCGCTGGCGTCGCTGGACGAGGTGGCGGGCGAATTGCACCGCTGGCGCCATGCCGGCCGCGTGGCCAGGTCGACGGGCACTGCCGGCCTTGCCTAGAATCGCGGGTCCACTGGGGGCCACCGCCATGCTCTACCCCGAACTGTTCAAGCAACTCGAAGCCGTGCGCTGGAACATGGACACGGACATTCCGTGGGCCAGGTTCCAGCCCGACAGGCTCACCGAGGAGCAGGCGCAGACGATCAAGATGAACGCCATCACCGAGTGGGCGGCATTGCCGGCCACCGAGATGTTCCTGCGCGACAACCGTGAAGACAGCGACTTCAGCGCCTTCATGAGCGTGTGGTTCTTCGAGGAGCAGAAACACTCGCTGGTGCTGATGGAGTACCTGCGCCGCTTCCGGCCCGACCTGGTGCCGACCGAGGAAGAACTGCACGCCGTGCGCTTCGAGTTCGACCCCGCGCCGGCGCTGGAAACGCTGATGCTGCACTTCTGCGGCGAGATCCGCCTCAACCACTGGTACCGGCGCGCCGCCGAATGGCACACCGAGCCCGTCATCAAGGTGATCTACGAAACCCTGGCGCGCGACGAGGCCCGCCACGGCGGCGCCTACCTGCGCTACATGAAGCGCGCACTGACCAAATTCGGCGACGAGGCGCGTGCCGCCTTCGCCAAGGTCGGCGTGCTGATGGCCAGCGCCCGGCGCACGGCGCAGGCGCTGCACCCGACCAACCTGCACGTCAACGTGCAGCTGTTCCCGCGCGACACCATCCAGAGCCGGCTGCCCAACCCCGAATGGCTGGAGCAGTGGCTGGACAAGCAGATCCAGTTCGACAGCGTGTGGGAAAACAAGGTCGTCGAACGCATCCTGCACAACCTGAGCCTGCTCATGGAGCGCAGCTTCGCCAGCGTGCAGGAACTCAACCGCTACCGCAAGGAAATCGGCGCCGCGCTGGCGGCAGCCCAGGCGCGTCCGCAACCGGGGTGACTTCGACCCCCTGTCCCGCTCGCGGGACAGGGCCGCGGCGAGGGCGCGTCGCCGAAGTGAACCCTCAGCCCTTGGCCGCCTGATCGGCCTTGCGATCGGCCGCCACCTTCTGCGCCGACGGCCGCTCGCCCACCAGTTTCGCGTACGTCTTCCAGTCGATGCCTGCGACCGCCAGCAGGTCTTCGCCGAGCACCGATTTCGTCGCCATCGCCACCAGCGGCAGGCTGACCCAGCCCGAGCAGTCGGCCAGCGTGAAGCTGTCGCCGGCGAGGTAGGGCGAGAACTTCGCCAGCCGCTTGAAGCCGGCGATGTTCTTCGTCAGCAGCTTGCGCACGCGCTCCTTGGTGCCCTCGCTCACCGTGCCGCCGAAGAAGGCCTGCGTGTACAGCTCGCGCGCCACCAGTTCCAGGTGCAGGTCGACGAAGGTGGCCAACTCGCGCACCTTGGCCGCGGCCAGCGGGTCGGCCGGCAGCAGCGGCGGCTGCGGGTAGCGCGCTTCGAGGTAGTCGACGATGACCTGGCTTTCGCACAAGGTCTGGCCGTCGACGCGGATGAAGGGCACCTTGCCCAGCGGCGTGGCCGCCAGCACCGCTTCGTCCTTCGAGCCGGTGGCGACCCGCTCCTCGGTGAACGGGATGCCCTTTTCCAGCAGGGCGAGCTTGACCTTGTTGTAGTAGTTGGAAAGGGTGATGCCGCACAGCGTGATCATCGGGGTCTCCTGGGTTGGGGTTGAAAAGTCTAGCGCCGCGGCCGCGCGCCGTTGACGAGCGTGATGCCGGCGCACACTGCCGCCAGCGCCACCACCAGCCGCAGCGTCAGCGGTTCGCCGAGCAGCAGCACGCCCGCGAGCAGCCCGAACACCGGCGTGAGCAGCGTGAAGGCCGAGATGCGCGTGGCCGGGTAGTGGCGCACCAGCCAGAACCAGACCAGGTAGCTGGCGAAAGTGATGACCACGGTCTGGAAGGCCAAGGGCCACAACGACGCGCCCGTCAGCCGCGCCGGCCAGGGTTCACCGGCCACCACCGAGGCCAGGCCCAGCGCCGCCGCCGAAACGGCCAGCTGGTACAGCAGCGCCTTTTCCGGCAACGCGCTGCCCAGCCGGCTGCCGCGCAGGACGAGCGTGGTCAGTCCCCACAGCACCGCGCCGGCGAGGCCCAGCGCATCGCCCAGCCACTGCAGCGGCCCCGCCGTCGGGCGCACGAAACCCTCGAAGTAGGCCCACACCACGCCGCCGAAGGCCAGGGTCAAACCCAGCGCCTGCCAGCGATCGAGCCGCTCGCTGCGCGCAATCAGCGGCATGCCCAGCGCAACGACGAAGGGCGCGAAATAGATGAAAACCGACATGCGCGACGCGGTCGTGTACTGCAGCCCGACGAAGATGCAGCCGAACTCGAGCGCGAACAGGCCACCGGCCA